>CAZRDD010000132.1:9762-11515 GCA_964598675.1 uncultured Parafilimonas sp. | reverse complement strand
AAGGCTAAAATGCGCTTTAATACCGGCTTCATAATACGTTTGCGCGCTGGCAGTGTAAGCACCGGTACCCCAGCCACGCAAAGCAACTTCTGCAAGTGCTTCGTTAACTTCACCAGCGGTTATTACGTTCAGGTCACCAGCCCATGATGCTGGGTTTTGGCCAAAAGTAGCAACATTAACAGCTGAGTAGCCAACATAGTCGCCCTTAGCACTAATATCTGCACCTTCCCTTATACCTTTAAAGATAGAACCAACGGTAGCATCAGTTGAAGGTGAAAAGAATATTGGTAAGCGAGGGTCTTTGTAACCAGTTAAAATTGTTTCAAAGTCTGCACCAAGCCGTTCGTCTGTCCAGTCCCTTGAAACCTGCACAAAACCACCACCTAACTGACTATTAAACGCAACGTGCATATTATCTGCATTATCGGTTATAACGCCATGCGAATCGCTTAATGCTTTTTGCACCTGCGTTTTAGACAATGCATTGTCAATTCTTGTTAACCTTAAGCCTAACCTTAACCTTAGTGAATTGGCAGCTTTAATCCATTTTGTGTAGTCGCCGCTGTAAATCAGGTCAAGGTTACCGAATGAAGATGCAGTACCAGCAGATACTAAAGCGGAAAGGCCGTTTACTGCTGTATCAAGATCAGCAAAAAACTCGTTGTACACATCTTGCTGAGCATCGTAATTATAGCTTACCTGGTCCGCGTTTGGTTTAGCATAGTTTGAGTATATGATTGGACCCCAACCGTCAGCCACGGGGTGCATGCCAGCAACACGTATTATTTTAGCAATGTAAATCTGTGCATCAGTAGCAGCGGTGCTGGGAGTAACAGACTTTGCATTGTTAATAATTAAGTGTGTTTGGCGCATTACATTGTCGTACGCATTACCCCATAAACCATCCTGCCAGCCGTCCTGGTTAAAGAAAGTACATGGGTATTGGTTGCCCCTGAAGCCAGAAGGAGGATAAACATACCCGATAAAATTATCTCCATAAAAGTTATCCAACTGGGTTAACCAGGGGCCATTTTCTACCAGGTTTTGCTGGGCTGTGGCAAAGTATGCACTCACATTGGCATTATTGGCAGCCAACTGTGTTTGGGTAAGCGCATAAGGATTTGTGTTAAGATCCTTAAAATCTTTTGTACATCCATATTGGATGATTACAGAAGTAATTGCTATAATAGAGAGAAACCTATTTTTCATGATAATTCTTTTTTAAAGAATAACTAAATAAAATGCCTTTTCATTTTAATTAAAAAGAAACCTTAACCGAGCCGCCGAAACTTCTGGTAGAAGGAGCTGTAAATGCGTTATAGCCCTGGTTACCATTTGAAGTACCTACAGCTATATCTGGGTCAAATGCTGCTTTTTTATAGAAGAAGAAAAGGTTGCGGGCATTTAAGCCTATTGACACTGCCTTTATTACATTGTGGGTTTTAGCCTGTAATTTATCTGTAGGCAGGCTATATGCAACTGAAAGCTCTCTCAACCTAACGTTAGTACCGCTGGCCATGTAGTATTCAGCTATACCAGCCCTTGAAGCAACTGCACCATACCATGTTTTTGGGTCAATATTGGTTACAGTACCACCGCCTACGTATTTAGCTTTAACTGGCAGGAAGGTAGATGCATTGTCTCTTGCATTGGCAGAAGCCTGTGAAGCACCATACTCATCCAGTATAGCCTGTGTAACGTCCATTACCTGGCCGCCAAACCTGCCATCAATCAGGAAGCTGATAGATAACCT
>CAZRDD010000132.1:0-9752 GCA_964598675.1 uncultured Parafilimonas sp. | reverse complement strand
TTGCTTAAGGCAACAAGTGCTTTAGGTGTTGCAGTACCTAAACCAGTGGTATCAGCACTATACAGTGAGTACAATGGTTTACCAAGGTTAGCTCCTGTATCTATTAATACATTACCCTGAGCATCTCTTACAAACTTCTTACCAAAGAAGGTTGGGTAAGGCAGGCCTTTTTTAATACCAAAATAAGTCATGTTACTGTTATCTGCACCTGCAATAGCATGTACATAATTATCAGTACCATTAAATTCAATCACTTCGTTTTTGTTAACATACAAAGTGGCATACACATCCCATTTCAAACGTTTTGTTTTAACAGGTGTAGTACCAATACTTAACTCGATACCAGTGTTCTGAATGTTACCGGCATTGATAAGGTAGTTTGAAAACGGCTGGCCTGCTGGGGCAGGAGTAGTAACCAATTGGTCTTTGGTATTTATTTTAAACCATGTGAAATCGAAGAACAGCAGGTCGTTCTTTAACCTAAACTCAGTACCAAATTCCAGTGAATGTGATTTTTCAGGCCTTAAAGCTGTTCCAGGGTAAGGAGCGTTACCACCACCGTTAACACCATTTTGGCCACCGCTGAAATAAGAATAATTGTACGTTTGATAAGGATCAAAGTCGTTACCCACAATAGCGTAGGATGCCCTTAATTTCCAAAGAGAAATTACTTCGGGCAGTTTTGTCATTTCGCTTACAATAGCCGAAAGGCCTGCTGATGGGTAAAAGAATGACTTTGTTGGGGTTGTGCTTAATGGGTAAGCCAACGCAGAAGACCAATCGTTCCTTGCTGTTACATCTAAAAACAGGTAGTCTTTGTAAGAAAGATTGGCGCTTGCAAAAACAGCTTCTTTTTTCTTACGGTACTGCGTTTGATTGGTATTAAGGTTTGCATACTTAATGTTAGAGATTGTAAACACATTAGCCAGCACTAATGGCCCCTGAAAGCTTTCTGAGTAATTGTTGGTGGAATTAATACTTGTACCACCAAAGGCTGTAACGCCAAAATCATGGAACTTTTTGGTATAAGTAAGTATTAAGTCGCCGTAAACACTTTGGTTATCGTATTTATACAATTTGTAAGAACCAAGGGGGTCGGCCAATACTGTTTGTGTACCAGAAGACAGCTTGCTTTCAAAAGTGCGGTATTCTTTATCAATGTTACCTCTTGCCTGTAAGTTCAGGTCACCGGTAATTTGATATTTCAGCAACATAGTGCTGTATATTTTGTCCGTGCGCTGTGTAAACACATCCCTGTTCAATATCCAGAAAGGGTTCTGTTGGTTATCATCACCACCACCACCTGATGGGTTTGCAATCCAGTCAATGTTCCACCAGTTTTGCAGGCTGTAGTTTTTAGCAGGGTTAAAAACCTCATAGTTATTTTTGTACTGGCCAAAGTTTAAACCCCTTGGAAAAAGGTAAAGCCCTGTAATTGGGTTATTGTACAAACCTGGTGATAATGGGTTTTTGTAGTGCTGCTCTGTTAATAAAACACTTGCATCAGCAGTAAGCTTGCCACCAAAGTAGCTGTTGCTTTGCCTTAATGTTATAGTGTTTTTATCGTAGTTACTGTTAGGGTAAATATTGTTTGCAGAAGTGTTTGAATAAGACATGTAGCTATTATTGTCTTTATTACCACCTTTCAGCGAAACGTTGTGTGTCCACGTATTACCCGGTACAAAAAAGTCGCCCTGAATGTCCTGGTAGCTGCCTTTGGTTGTACCCCAACTGTAGTTTGCACCAGCAGTTGTTTGCCCATAAGTATACTGCAATTTGGGGCCATAAGCCTTTCTATCCTGGTTGTAGTTTACTGAATAGTCAATAGCAATTGCACCCGCGCGGCCTTTTTTTGTAGTAATTAATACAACGCCATTCTGGCCCTGTGAACCGTAAAGGGCAGATGCACTGGCACCTTTAAGAACGGTCATGCTCTCAATGTCTTCGGCATTAATTTGCGAAAGGTTGTCGCCTGCATCTGGAAGCGCTGCGCCATTGTAAATACCAGCAGGCTGTGTAGGAGAATTGTTCTCAAATGGCACCCCATCAATTACATACAGAGGTTGGTTGTTACCAAAGGATTTGCTGCCCCTTATAACCACATTAGCCGAACTACCAGCGCCGCCTGAACCACGATAGGTGTTCAAACCAGAAACTTTACCCTGCAGGGAGTTCATAATGTTGGTTTCGGGCACAGCTGTTAACGCAGCACCTTTTACCTGCTCGGTAGAGTAGGTAAGCGATGCGGCTTTCCTCTGAACACCCAAAGCCGTTACAACAACCTCATCAAGCGAAGCGGCTGTTGATTGATCCAGCTTTACGGTTAAAGGAGTTGTGCTGGTAACTTCAACGCTTTTGGTTGCATAACCAATTAAATAAAACTCGAGCGTTGTGCTGCCAGTTGGTAGCCCAATGGCAAAAGCACCGTTGGCATCCGCCACGGCCTGAATGTTTTTGCCTTTTACTTTAACTGTTACAGACGCGAGGGCTGCGCCTGTTTTTGCATCAGTAACCGTTCCGGTTACGATCTTGGTCTGTGCCATTGCTGCAATATTTAGCAGCATGAGAAAGACGAGCAATTTGAGTTTTCTCATTGTAGCGTTTGGTTTTGTTTATCAAAAAAAAGTACCTGATCTAGAACCTGCTAACAGCCAGGGAATAATGTATTAATTACGAACGGGGTATTGTAACTGCTTAACAGGTTTAAAACACAGCAAATTAAATTATTGTTATCATCAGCTTTGCCTGTTTTTTGGGCAAAACCTGTAAAAAATTAACATTTAAAATTTAAGAATCAATTTTTGGGCAAAATAAGACTTTTAAGTTAAAAAATTTAAGCCTCTACTTCCAAAAAACACCTTTTGAAAGAAAAAAATATATATTATTATTTTCTTAATATAAAATATGATAACTAAAATTGTTTATCTTTTATACAATAAAGCTAAACAACTTTTTAATATTTTACATAAGTATAACTTATTTGACAAAATGTTTACCTAAAATGCTGCACAGTTTTAATATTATTGGTACAAATTTGAAAAATTCTACTCAGCCCGTAGTAGTAACCGTGCCATCCGCCGCAGCTGTTTGACGGATCTGGTGACATTCAAAATATTGCTAGTTGCCAACTTAAAAATCATATAAAAGTGTGGCTAATATGTTATTTTTATACATGTTTATGCAATAAGGGTATAAGTATTGACCAATTACCCATTCCTGGCATGTTAAAAATTAACTACACAAGGGTAATATATGTTTACTTGCACCTATGTTATAAAACTTTATGATACAGTTAAAAAAGTACAGACTGAATTTATACAGGAATTTTGGCGTTTTGACTTGTTATTAACTATTCATTTAAACCAATTCGTTTGGTCAATTATACATTTGCGGCTCAAAAAACAATAAAAACAAACCTTACCATTTGTAAACAGTTTTAGCTGAATGCTGTTTACGTGGTTAAATAATTTGGCAGCATGGAAGAACGGATTGAACAGATTAGAACAAGAATAGAAACTTTAAGGCAGCAAATAATCAATCACAAGGTTTACCGGTTAATACAAAATATAGACGACCTGCAAATTTTTATGCAGTACCATGTGTACGCTGTTTGGGACTTTATGTCGCTGCTTAAAAGCCTTCAGGTTAACCTTACGTGCGCCTCGGTGCCGTGGTTTCCCAAGGGCTCGGCCGATACCCGTTACCTTATAAACGAAATTGTTACCGGCGAGGAATGTGATGTGGATAGTTTTGGTAACCGGATTAGCCACTATGAGTTGTATTTGCAGGCAATGGCCCAATGCGGCGCAAATACCGCCGGAATACAGCAGTTTACAAAGCTATTGCAGCATTCAGGTAATTTTGAAACAGCTTTTGCGGCGGCTTCAACACCTTTGCCGGTACGTAATTTTGTTAACGTTACTTTTAATGTTATCGGCACCAATAAACCACATATTCAGGCAGCTGTATTCACTTTTGGCAGGGAAGACCTAATACCAGGCATGTTCCTCTCCATAATAAATGACATCCATCAAAACTTCCCCGGCAGCATTGATATATTCAAATATTATCTTGAAAGGCATATTGAAGTTGATGGCGGGCACCACAGCCATCTTGCCTTGCAAATGACAACGGAGCTCTGCGGCAACAATGATGTTTTTTGGCAGGAAGCCGGCCAGGCAGTTGAGCAATCTCTGCGGCAACGCATCGCACTATGGGATGGGGCATCTGAGGCTATTAAGCAAAACAAGGCCTTGTAAGTAACAACCAAAAGGCAGATATTTTTACAACAGGTATCGGCATTTTACTTTAAAATACAGCCAGGCGCCATCATTAAAACTTAGCCCCCCTGTAGCCATTTGGCAATGTTTAATGCTTGTGTACATCTGTTAGTGGGTAGGTAAATAAAAATTATTTGTCTACCTACTAATAGGTAGGTATTTTTGCATCCTCAAAACAATGTCAACAAGAGAATCAATTATACGGCTGGCAGACCAACTTATACGCGATAAAGGCTACAATGCCTTTAGCTTTTACGACATTGCAAAACACCTGGGTATAAAAAACGCCTCTATTCATTACTATTTTCCCGGCAAAACACAATTGGGCCTGGCAGTAATAAAAGAACACAGGTGCAGGTTTACCGTTTTAAAAGCAGATGTAGCTTTAAAACCTCCGGCAGAAAAACTTATTGCTTTTATTAATTCTTATACTTCCACCCGGCAGGAGGAGCGTATATGCATAGTAGGCAGCCTGGCAAGCGACCTGCACTCACTTGAACCTGCCCTGGAAAACGAACTGAAATTATTTGGGCAAGAGGTGCTGGCCTGGCTTGAAGAAGTATTGCAACAAGGCCTGGCATGCGGGGCGTTTAATTTAACTATGCCTGCCCGCAGCAAAGCCTTAATGATTATTACCAACTTACTTGCCGCCCTGCAGCTTACAAGGCTAACGGGTGTGCACGACTTTTATACTATAACTGAAACAATTATGCAGGAGCTTACACCTGCACAACAAAAAGAACATCATTCATGAAAAGAGTAGTAGTTACCGGCATTGGAGCGTTAACACCCATAGGCAACAATTTAGAAGAATATTGGCAGTCGCTGGTTAACGGCGTTAGCGGCGCTGCCCCAATTACGCATTTTGATGCGGCAAAATTTAAAACACGTTTCGCCTGCGAGCTTAAAAATTTCAACCCTCTAAACCATATAGAAAAGTCGGAGGCCCGCCGTTACGACCTGTTTACACAATACGCACTTATATCGGTGGCTGAAGCTGTAAAACACGCTGGCATTGATTTTTCAACACTTAACCGTAATAAAATAGGTGTTATCTGGGGTTCGGGCAACGGCGGTATGGGTACCTTTCAGGAGCAATTGATAGAGTTTGCCAAAGGTGATGGCACCCCAAGGTTCAACCCTTTTTTCATTCCAAAAATGATTGTTGATATTGCATCTGGCATCATATCAATAAAATATGGGCTGCGTGGTGTAAACTTTACCACCGTATCGGCCTGTGCTACCAGCAATACCGCTATTATTGATGCATTTAACTATATACGCTGGGGCAAAGCCAACATGATAGTAACCGGTGGCAGCGAGGCTCCTATTATAGAAAGTGGCATAGGTGGTTTTAACGCCGCAAAAGCACTTAGCACCAACAATGACAATGCAGCAACTGCCAGCAGGCCTTTTGATAAAACCCGCGATGGCTTTGTAATGGGCGAAGGGGCTGGTGCGCTTATTTTGGAAAGCCTTGAACATGCCCTTGAGCGTAATGCGGTTATTTATGGTGAAATAGTTGGCGGCGGCATGGCGGGCGATGCTTACCACCTTACGGGTACCCACCCGGAAGGCGAAGGTGCTTACCTTGGTATGGTTGCCGCATTGGAAGATGCAGAAATTAACCCGTCAGACATAGACTATATGAATGCCCATGCCACAAGCACATCGTTGGGCGACACAAGTGAACTTAGGGCTATTACAAGGCTTTTTGGCACAAACACAGGTTTAAATATAAGTGCCACAAAAAGTATGACCGGGCACCTGCTTGGTGCTGCTGGAGCCGTAGAAGCCATTGCCTGTATAAAAGCACTTGAAACAGGCATTATTCCTCCAACCATAAATACCACCGATGTTGACGAGGAGTTTGCAGGTAAATTTAATTTTACCCTTGGCAAAGCCCAGCAAAAACCATTAAAATATGCCATGAGCAACACGTTTGGCTTTGGCGGCCACATTGCCACGGCTATATTTAAAAAATATGAGGCTTAGGCATATTGTAACTGAAAAAGCATGACTTTTTAATATTTGTTTGGTTAACAGGCCTCTGCTTTTGATATTTAAAAGGCCTTGTAACGTAAAAAGCTTTTGATGGGGCAATGTTACCCATCAAAAGCTTTTTTATTATGCGTTGCAACGGGCAAGTACAGTTTATTTACCAAAAGCGCGTTACCCATTTCCACTATTTTTAGCCCCATGGCAACATGCATTTTTTCCTTATTTCTTAAATAATCAAAATCAACATATTAAACCTGTTTATAAAATTAATTTGCCTTTGCATTAAAGCAAGGGCAAGGCTGGCTGCATTTTAATTAAGTATTAATCCTTGGTTATCATCAATGTTTTAACTTTGAAAGAGGTGGAAAAACAAGCATTGGCTTTTTGCGTAGCGGGTATACATTTTATAATAAGTAATAAGGTTTTGGTGGCACAGTAAATAAAACCACTTAAAAGCATTGATGTTTAATATTTAGATTTTTACCTTCTTTTTAAAGCTTTAATCTGCTTAAATACGAGCTATACATTGAGTTAAGTGATGTGTTTTTCTGTAACAGTTATTATACTGCAATACGAATTTTTTAAGGCATATCCTTTATGAACACAGTTCCCAATCCCGGAGAAAACAATTTACAACACATTAAAGAAGCAAGCCTACCCTCTGCCAGTTCGCCTCAATATATTGATTATCAAAATCTTAGTGAAATAGATTTAAGAAAGCTGTGCCTTGAGCAACAGGCCCTTATTACCAGCCTGCAGCAAAAAATTACCGCTATAAATGCAGCCGATGACACAACATCCGCGGTGGCCGGGGTTGCAGCACCACAGGAGAATATAATTAAAGCGCCTGTAGTGCTGGCCAATATGGCCGATGGCTATATTGAGCTGGATAATAACCTTTGCTATTCGTATGTAAACCCGGTTATTGAACAAATAACCGGCTGCCCTGCCAGTTATTGGCTTGGCAAAAACATTTGGGATGTATATGCCAATGAAGTGGGTTCGCCCACATGGCAGGCTATAGAAAAAGCGTTTACCCAAAAAATAAATACCACTGCCGAAGATTACTTTCCGGCACTGGGCATTTGGCATAAAAGTGATATTTACCCCACCCCGCACGGACTTTCCATTTTAATTAGAGATATAACAGTTGTAAAAAAAACTGAGCTACAGCTAAAAGAAACCTGCGAAATAGGTAAAATTGGTGGCTGGGAAGCAAACCTTACTAATAGAAAGCTTTATTTGTCATCGGTTGCCCGCACTATTTTAGGTGTTGAACACACCAACGATGTAAGCATTCAGGATAGTATAAACCTTTTGCTGTTTGGCCGCCATCACCAGGAGAATGCAGATATCCGCCAGCGCATTGATGCCGACATTTTATTTAAAGGCAGTTTTGATGAGGAAGTAAATATTACGTTGAGCAATGGCACTGAAAAATGGCTTCATGCAAAAGGCAGGGCTGAGTTTGTTGAGGGGAAGCCTGTAAGGCTTTTAGGTATATTACAGGATATTACGCACCTGAAACTGGCACAGGAAAAACTTAGCGAAAACGAGAGCCGCTTTAAAACCTTTATGGAAAACATACCAGCTGCGGCGTGGATTTGCGATGCTTATGGTAATTACGAGTATGTTAACAGCCAATACCCCAAAACATTTAAAGCGCCGGAAAAACTTGCCGGTAAAAACCTAAGAGAGGTTTACCCGGAAGAAATAGCCAATAATTATTTGGAGGATAATAACATTGTGTTTCAGCAAAACGCAACACACACCTCACTAAAACATGGAATAAGGGCTGATGGGTCGGAAGGTAAGTTTATGGTAACCAAGTTTTTGCTGAACGAAAAAAATGACAGGCAAAAATTGGGCGGCATTGCCATTGATATTACAGATCAAATAAAAATTAACGAGCAACTGGTAAGCCAGCAGCGGTTTTTAAAGGGTATAACAGACAACGCCCCTATTTTAATGTCGTACTGGACCAAAGACCTTGTATGCAGCTTTACCAACCAAACCGCCAAGGAGTGGCTGGGTACCGAACTGAAAAATATTGTTGGGCGCAACATGAAAGATGTTTTAGGCGATAACCTTTTTGCCAGCAATTTACCCTACATACAGCGGGCTTTACAAGGTGAAGCAGTGCAGTTTGAAAGAGGAGGCTTTAATATACACGGAGTACCGGGATTTATATGGATACAGTATTCCCCCGATATTGAAGATGGAGAAGTAAAAGGGTTTTACTCCCTTGTTACCGATATTACTGAATTAAAAAAAGCCCAAATTGCCATAGAGTTTGAGGAGCGGGATAAAGAAGCTTTAATTAACAGCAGCAGGGATTATATATGCAGCATTGACAAGGATTATAATATTATTACAGCAAATGCAGCCTACAAAAATATTATGGAAGCTGTAACAGGCATACCCGTAAAAAAAGGCGACAACGTACGTACCGGTTCTGGTTTTGATGATGCCACATGGCAGTTGTGGGAAAGCTTCTTTCAAAGAACGCTGGCTGGCGAATCCTTCACCATTGAAACCTCAACAAAACCAGAGGGACTGGATTGGGAAATGTGGACGGAATGCTCCTTTAACCCTATTGTTCAAAATGGAGAGATAACCGGTTTAGCCTGTTACTCCCACGACATTACTGAGCGTAAGAATGCAGCATTAGCACTAAAAAACAGCGAAGAAAAATTCAGGTCGCTGGTACACAATATCTCCGATATTATTGCACTTGTAGACGAAAATGGCATTATACAATACGTAAGTTCATCAGTTAAGGCAATAATGGGCTACGAGGAGAATGAGGTGGTTGGCACAAATATGTTTGAGCTGATTCACCCAGCAGATCATGCAATTGTATTTACCGAATTACAAACTGCCTTGCAGCAGCCCTACTATACAACAACACTGGAAATAAGGCTATTAAATAAACAGGGCGAATATATTTACCTTGAAACAAAGGGTAGTAACCAACTGAATAACCCACTGATAAAAGCACTTTTAATAAATTGCCGGGATATTACTGAACGAAAAACTGCCGAAAGCAAGCTAAGGGAAAGTAAGGCTCAACTTGACCTGGTGCTTGATACTGTTACAGATTTAATATATGTTTTAGAGGCAGAGCCTGGCATGCGCTTTAAGCTGGTATTAGCAAACAGGGTAATTGCGGGTATAAACCTGCAAAACAAACAGGATATTGTTGGGCAATACATAGAGGACTACATACCACCTGAACGTTATAGTAACTTTAAAACAAAACTTTTACAGGCGGTTGAAACAAAGCAAACCGTAAAATGGGAGCAGCTATTTGTTAACGGCAGAACGCAGTTTTTTGGCATACAAACACTCACCCCTGTTTTTGATGAACAAGGCAATTGCATCCAGGTAATCGGCTCAGTGTACGATATAACAGACCGCAAAAATGCAGAGCAGGCAATATTGGAGAGTTATAAAAAACTGGAAGATTAT
>CAZRDD010000131.1:0-11639 GCA_964598675.1 uncultured Parafilimonas sp. | reverse complement strand
TATTCATGGCGCAATCAGTTAAGGAACACAAGATACAACAATATTTATGAACCCGGTAATTAAAATTTGGGGCTGGAAAATCTCAGAAAAAATGGGTTTGCATAAAATACAACCTTTTTACTTAAATCATTGTTTTATGTACTGGTAATACTTGAAACATTACCTTCGCGCAAATTTTTTTAAAGTTAAACGCTGCCTGGGCTTTACTGTATTTACATTTATAAACCATCAATCATCATGGCTATTTTGATTTTTTTTCTGGCTCATTGGTTTCTGTCTTTGTTTTGTCAAACGTTCTTTCTGCACAGGTATGCATCGCATAAAATGTTTACGATGAACCCTTTTTGGGAGAAATTTTTTTATGGGTTAACCATTTTTTCGCAGGGCGCATCATTTTTAAACCCAAGGGCTTACGCGATAATGCACCGCATGCACCACGCATACAGCGACACGGAAAAAGACCCGCATTCCCCCCATTTTTTTAAAGATGTGTGGCACATGACCATGCATACCAAGGATATTTATATAAACTACGCCAAGTATAAAGTTGAGCCTGAAAAAGCTTTTCGTGGCAATTATCCTGAATGGAAAACCATGGACAAGATAACCAATTTGTGGGCAGTTAGGATATTGTTTGGCTTAGGTTACCTGGCTTTTTACCTTTATTTTGCTACCGCCTGGTGGATGTTTTTACTGCTGCCAGTACATTTTTTTATGGGCCCGGTACACGGTGCCATTGTAAACTGGTGTGGCCACAAATACGGTTACAGCAACTACGATAACCACGACCACAGCAAAAACAGCATACCTGTTGATATTTTTTTAATGGGAGAGCTAATGCAGAACAATCACCACAAAAGCCCCAACAGCGTAAATTTTGCAAAAAAATGGTACGAGTTTGACCCTACATACCCGGTTATACTATTGCTGGACCGCATTAAGATAATTAAATTGAGAAGGGAGCCTGCATAATTTACTTTAATAAGGGTTTACCTACAAAATAAAAAGTTGGCCGACAGTTATGGTTGGCCAACTTTTTTGTTTTATGGGTAAAGCTATAATATTAACGGGTACATTTTTAGGGTGATGTAGCTGATTTTACAAAAGCATGCCCCTGCAAACTATTTTACCCCAATTGATTTATACACTGCATCAAATATATTGCTGCGTACATTTAAATGGCTCAGTTTTAGGTTATCTCCGCCATCGGGGTTAACCCGGTTGCTGAAGAATATATACAGCAGGTTGTATTTTGGGTCGGCCCAAACACCAATGCCTGTAAAACCTGTATGGCCATAGGTAAGCGGCGAGCAATATTTTGATGGGTAGGGGTCTTTACTGGTGGCATTGTCTTTTTCTGGTTTGTCAAAGCCTATGCCCCTGCGGCTTATGTTGCTGTGATAAGCAGTAAAATAGTCAATGGTTTCCTTTTTCAGCAGCCTTACGCCATTAAGTTCGCCGCCATTTAACAGCAACTGGTAAAGTTTTGCCAGGTCGTAGGCATCGCTAAACAGCCCTGCATGGCCTGCCACCCCGCCAAACATAGCCGAACCGGGGTCGTGTACATCGCCCCTTATTTGCTGCAGGCGAAAATATTTCTCCTTTTCGGTAGGGGCAATTGTATTAACAGGGGTGTGTTCAAGTGGCTTAAACGTGGTGCTGGCCATGTTAAGCGGCTTGTAAAAAGTTTCCCTAGCGTATTCATCCAATGGCATGCCTGTTATTTGCTGTACTACTTTACCCATAAAAATAAAGTCGTTATCGCTGTACACATATTTGTCGGCAGGGCCAAGCTTGCTTTGTAAAATGCGTTTGTAAATAGTATCAAGCCAGTCATGGCGCATATACATTTCGTCTGCCACGCGCACGCTGTACAGTTCATCAGGCACTGGCCTGTAAAAGCCTGGTTTGGGTTTGCCAGTGGCTGTATCAATGGTTTCGCGGTAAAAAGGGATGAAGGCATTAAGCCCGGCCTGGTGCAGCAATATTTTTTTGATGGATAAGCCTGCTTTGTCTGTACCCCTTACCCAGGGCAAATAATCGCCCAGGGTTTTGTTAAGGTCCAGCCTGCCTTCTTCGTACAACTTCATTACGGATACTGTGGTGGCAGATATTTTTGTTACCGAGGCAAGGTCGTACACGCCCCTGGTACTTGCAGGCTCGGTGCTGTCGTAACTCATGTAGCCATATGCTTTGTTCAGCACCACCTTGCCATCTTTGGCCACCAGTACCACACAACCCGGCGTAGCGTGCTTTGCTATGGCATCGTTTGCAATGCTGTCAATAACAGATAGTTCAGCACTGTTCATGCCAACTGATTCAGGTGTTGCAACAGGTAATGCGGTGGAGTCCATTATGCCAAAGCCATAGTGAAAATAATTGCCAACGGTAACAGGCAGGCTGCCCCTTGCAGCAAATTTGCCCTGTAACCAATCAAATGCGACCTGTTGAAAAATAGCATCATCTTCGTAGCAGGCCACCAGGTTAGGGGCCGTTTCTGCATTTTTAACAGCATAAGGGTTGCCAAACACCATGGTTATTGTTGGCTTTACGCGCTGTAGGGTATTTAATAAATTAACCGCTGCGGCACTTATACCAAAGTTGTTGGCAGGATATTTATTGAATTTATGCAGGCCTATTATCACTACATCGTATTTGTTGAGTAATGCCTGGTAAATGCTGTCTGCTTTGATGGAGGAGTCTTTGTAGCCCAAATAATATGCATCGGCATGGTATTGCTGTTGCAGCAGGTTTGCCAATGTGTTGCCTGCACTTAACCCCAGGCCAAGATAAGCCACGGATGCATTTGTTTTTAATGGCAGCAGGCCCGGCTGTGTTAACCGCAGCAATGTAATGGCATGTTCTGCTACATCTTTTCTAATGCCTGCCACAGCGGCATTTAAGTCTGTGGTAAGGTTGTTTGTATTAACCCCTTGTAAATTGTTTAGCCCCAGGTGGTATTTTGCCAGTAAAACTTTTTTTACCCTGGCATTCATGTCTTTTTTATCAAGAATGCCTTTTTTTATGGCTTTGGCAATGCGTTTTATACTGCCGTCAATATCGCCAGGCAGGCAAAGCATATCATTACCGGCAATAAGCGATTGAAGAGAAGCATCGCTGCCTGGGTAGAATTTTGCTACGCCCTGCATTTCAAGCGCATCGGTAAACGATATGCCTTTGAACCCCAGTTTATTGCGGAGCAGTTCCGTTACATTTTTTACTGAGAGTGAAGTTGGCAGGTGAGGTGTGGTATCAATAGCCGGTATACTTAAATGGGCAATCATCACACTGCCCACCCCTGCTTTAAACAGTTGCTTAAAAGGGTAAAGTTCCAGCGAATCGAGCTGGTCAATGGATTTATTTATTACGGGCAGGTCCAGGTGCGAATCAACCGCCACATCGCCGTGACCGGGGAAATGCTTTGCAGTTGCCATCACCCCCTGGCTTTGCATGCCTTTCATTATCTCTGTGCCAAACAACGCCACCTTATATTTATCCTCCCCAAACGAGCGGAAGTTAATAACCGGGTTGTTAGGATTGTTGTTAATATCAACCACAGGGGCATAATCAACCTGTATGCCTTCTCTTTTGCATTGTTGGCCAATAGCGATGCCAATTTTGTTTACCAGGGCGGCATCGTTTAAGGCACCAAGGGTTAGCTGGTCGGGAAACTTCATCACACTGTCCGTCATGCGCATACCCAGCCCCATTTCGCCGTCAATGGAAATCATTAAAGGTGTTTTGGCAAGGCTTTGGTACTTATTAATATAATCAGCCTGTTCCACCGGGTTGCCCTGAAAAAGACACAAGGAGCCAACGTTGTATTTTTTAATGTAGGCAGTTACCATTGAGTCAAAAAAAATGGGTTTGCCATTGCCATCGCGGCTGCTTTCGCGCACTACTATTAGTTGGGCAATACGTTCTTTTTTATTGAGTTTTTTAAAAACGCTGTCAACCCAGTGTGTTGCAGCGGGTGTTTGCTCGTAAAAGCGCTGTGCGTTGATGGCGGTATGCCATAACAGTATTAAACAGAATGCAAATAAACGTTTCATGTGTGCAAATTAGCCCTTAATGATTAAACCTACAAGATACTGATTTGTAGTACAGGCACTTACCCCCAGGTGTAATTTGTGCACAGTAGGCTTATTGTATTCGGTTGATGGGGAGGTTTTACGGGGTTTAACTGCTGTTATTTAAAAGTAGCAGCGCTACAATAACATTTTTATAACGGCCAACCGTGGCAGTTATCTTGAACTTTGTTTGTATTATTGATGAGAATATGAAGAAAATTTTACACCTGTTTATTGTTTTGTTGGGTACTGTTTTTATAACATTTTCATTATCAGCACAAAAAAGAGTATTGAAAGGGTACATAAAAGACAGTTCCACCCACCAGCCCCTTACTAATGTGGTTGTAAGCGATGCCTTTGCCAATATATTAACGCATACCGACGAAAAGGGTTATTTTAATGTAAAACTAAAGGATGGGCAAACCGTTTTTTTTGATGCCCCCAATTATCATTTTGACACAATACGTTTGGCAACGATGACCCCCGATACCGTTACCGTATTTTTGGTGCAGTTGCCAAATGTGCTTACAGCCGTAACAGTAACTACCAAAGGCTACACAAAATACCAGAAGGACAGTATAAAGCGCCGACAGGATTTTGTGGATGCGGCAGGCCCCAAAATGAGCGTTGTAAGCAACGTAAATTCGGGTAGCGGCTTTGGTATTGCATTTAATTTGGACAGGCTAATAAGTAAAAAGGAACGCAACCGCAAAAATGCCTACAGCCAGTTTGAGGATATTGAGGAAACCAATTATGTTGATTATCGTTTTCCGCGCGACCTGGTGGCTGCTTATACTGGCCTTAAAGGTGATGACCTGGGCGACTTTGTTTTAAAATACCGGCCAACATACAAATGGTTGCGCAACCACCCCACAGATGAAGATGTTTTTTATTACATTAACGAAAAGCTAAAAGAGTTTGTAAGAAAGAAAAGCCATTAAGTGTAGCGTTTACGCCTGGCTGTTTATAGTTTGTTCCATCGCAAACATTTCATCAAACTCCTGAAAGGCGTTTTCCTGGCCGGGTATTATATCAATAATCGTAAAATAAGGCTCGCCATAAATTTTGGTATCGCGCAGCATTTCAATAAACAGTTTATACTGCTGCAGGTTGCTTGCTTCCACAATCATGTAATCAGAAACCTTCGCATTAAAATACTCACTGTCGTAAAGCTTTACTTTTACGCTGCCTGCAACTTTGTGAAATACGGGTGCAACATATTGTTCAACAAACGCTGCACGCTCTTTTCTGGTAAGCGATAGCCAGGCCGGTGTAGCATTCATTAAAATTAATACAGTTAACGGTTTGTTTATTTGCATAATGCTGTGTTTTATTACCAGCAAAAGTAGCAGCAGCCATAACCATGGCCATTTACACATGTATATAAACTTACCGGTGCGCAATTTTTTTTCGTATCCTGCTAAGTTGTGTTGGGGTAACCCCAAGGTAGGATGCAATGTGGTACTGGGGTATTAGTTGTGCCAGGCCCGGGTGTTGGTTGTTAAAAATAGCATACCGTTCAGCCGCATCCAGCAACACCAGTTCAATTTCCCTTTGCTCTTTTTCAACAAAGTATATTTCTGCAAGCCTTCGTGCTGTACGCTCCAGGCAGTTAAACCTGTTGTATAAAGCTGTAAAGGCCCTGTAATCGGCGGTGTAAACGGCACAATCGGTAAGTGCCTGTTGTATAATAGTGTTTGGTTTGCCGGTTATTAGCGATGCATATCCGCCTACAAAGCATGGGGTTGTAAAAAAATGTTTATTGTATTCGGCCCCTGTATGGCTTCGGTAAAAAGCCCTGATGATGCCGGTTTGCAAAAAGCCAATACTTCGGGCTGTTTGCCCTTCGGTTATAAAGCAATCGCCCTTTTTTAAGGTGCTTTCAGTAAAAAGAGGCATGATATTCAGCCAGGCCTCATCGCTTACGGGTGATAAGCCATCCAGGTATGCTTTAAGGTGTTGCAGCATGGCGTTACAAAAAAAATTAAACAGCCGCCTTTTTACGTGTAAGCAGTTTTACCAGCCCATCAATACTGGTGGTTACTTTTTTTACCGTTACACCGGGGTTTTGCTGTTTTACAAGGTTGATAAAATCTTCAAACCGGCTGGCTTTTTTCATGTAAACGGTAACGTACACCCAGGCTTTTTCGCCATCGGTTGCCAAATAAGAAATTTCGTAGCCCGAAAAAGTGCCGCGGCTACCGGTACCGGTGCTAAGCATATCAATACGGTTGATGCTTGCTAAGGGCACAATTGTTTGCTTGTTTCTGGCAGTAATGTATAAGTTAAGCCCGTCAAACTCCACGCGTTTATAAATCACTTTTGCGTTGAGCAGAAAAAGCCCTTCGAAAATGGACAGGAAGAAGGAAAAGAAAATTACCACCAGGATAATTTTTTCGTACCAGGGTACACCGTTTTCGCTGCCCGGCGATAAACGTATGTAAGCATAGCCTGATAAAAACAATGCAACATATATTAAGAAGCGTTTGTATGAGGCATCCTGGTAGGAGAGCAGCACTTTTTGCTGCGGTAATTCACTGTTCATAAACGGTTATATTGGGCCGAAGGTAAATATTTACTGAAAAATGAATGGAAGAATACCATTTTTGAGTTGATGAATGTGGCTGAAATGATGCATTTCACTGGTTGCTGAACAATTTTTCGGCTTCTGTAATACTTTCTGGTTTGCCCACATCAATAAACTTCGCGCCCGAATGGTCAAAGGCTTTTATGGTATGCTCTTTTGCCAGGGCAAGGTATACATCCACCATCGAAAATTTACCCTGTTGCTGCATCAACCCCAGTAATTGATGATTAATAACATGTATACCGCTGAATGCTTTTTCAACAAGCACGTTGCTTGGCCGGGCTATTTTTTGTTCGCCTGTTTTGGTGTTTCGCCAACCGCATAAAGTACCCTCTTCATCAAATAAAAAGTAGCGGGATGTTTTTCTGTTACTAACGGCCAGTGTGGCAATGGGGCTACTGGTTTCTTGTGCAGTTATCATTTGCCGCAGGGGTAAATCGGTAAGCACATCCACATTCATTAATACTAAATTGGGGCATCCATTAAAGTACCAGGCCGCCTTTTTTAGGCCACCACCGGTTTCAAGCACTTCGGCCGTTTCGTCGGATATGGTTATGTTAGCGCCCCACCCGTTATTATTGTTAACAGCACTGGTTATTTTGTTGGCAAAATGGTGAACATTTACAATAACATCGGTGATGCCTGCTGTTTGCAGGTATTCAATATTGTGTTGCAGCAGGCTTTTGCCGTTAACAACGGCCAGTGCTTTGGGGTGGCTGTCCGTCCACGGTTTTAACCTTGTGCCAAGGCCAGCAGCCAATATCATTGCTTTTGTTTTCAACGGTTTATTTTTTTATGGTGTTGCTGCAGCTGGTGCGGCTTACCTGTTGCAGGTAATATAAACTGAATTTACCGGGGTTTTTGTAATGGGCCATATTGGGCTCAGGAATATCAATAATCTTTGTGGAGGTGTCTTTAAACTTCAGTGTGCCGGTTACATATTGTTTGTAATCAGCGGGCGAAAAAGCCAGCAACCTGCCATTGCTGTAAAACCACCTCTCCCTAAGCAAAGGGTTTGCTGCATTGGTGGCAGTATCTGCATGCAGAAAAACATGCTCATCCCTGTATTGCCAGGTGCCCTTAACGCTAAAATGTTTTGCATCCCCTTGCCGCACAAATACAAATCCTGAATCGCATAGCAGGGTCAGCTTTTCTGTTACCATATTATTAATGGCGAAGTTAGATTTGTACACCCCCGCAACCTTCTTCTGGCAGCAGGCCGCAGCCACACAAATGGTAAAAAATACTATGCAGGTAATTGTTTTCATTGGTCTTAGCGTACCCAGTTAGCCTGGTTGGTATGGGTAACAATGGTTTTTACTTTATACTTATTGCGTAAGTGCCGGGCAGTTTGTTCTGCGGCATAAACGCTGCGGTGCTGGCCACCTGTGCAGCCAAAATTAATCATCAGGCTGTCGAAACCACGTGCCAGGTAGTCTTCCACTGTAATATCGGTAATATCAAACACACTGTTTAAAAAATCGTTCATACGGGTTTGTTGCGCCAGAAAGTCCTGCACGTTTTTGTCTTTACCGCTGTGTTTTTTGTAGGGCTCGTACCTGCCGGGGTTAAGTATGCCCCTGCAATCAAAAACAAAACCGCCGCCGTTGCCACTATCGTCGTTGGGCAACCCCCTTTTATACGAAAAACTGTTTATGCGTACAAGCAAAGTAGTGTTTTCGTTGGCCTGTACTGGTGTAAAGCGTTCAATAATATCGTTGCTTGTTATAATACGCAGCACCCTGTCAAACTCGGGCGTTACAATACCCACCCGTTTATTTTGTACAAACCATTGCAGGTTTTTTAAGGCCAGCGGTATGCTGGATAGAAAATGAGCCTTGCGTTCAAACAAGCCGCGGAAGCCGTACGCCCCCATTACCTGCAACAGCCTTATTAGCACGTAGCCATTATACTGGCCGGTAAAAATATTTCTGTCAATGGGTTTCTCCAGCAGGGTGTCAATTTCATTCATGTAAAAAAGCAGCAGGTTGTTTTTCCATTCATCACTCAGTTTGGCTTTGGCCTGCCACAGCAGGCTGGCAACGTCGTATTGCAGGGCACCCTGCATACCACCCTGGTAGTCAATAAAATACACCTCCTCATCCCGTACAATAATGTTGCGGCTCTGAAAATCGCGAAACATAAAATACTTGTATTCCGTGCGGGTAAGGTAAGTAGCCAGCGCCTCAAAATCATCCAGCATCACTTGTTTATCGTAAGGCAGTTTCAGCGTATCCAGAAAATAATATTTAAAATACAGCAGGTCGCTCATAATGGCCTGTTTGCCAAACTCCTTTGCAGTAAGGCATAGGTTGTAATCAAGCCCCTGGTGGCCTTTAATTTGTATTAGGGCCAGCTTTTGCAGGCTTTTTTCAAACAGGCTGTAGGTGTAGGGGGTATGGCCATGTTGCTCCAGCATGTTTAACAGCGATTGGATACCCAGGTCTTCCTGTATATAAAGGGTATGGGTTTCATTTACGGCCAATATTGCAGGCACGGGTAAGCCCTGGCTGGCGAAATGGCGGCTGAAATAAATAAAAGTATCAGTCTCCTTTATATTAAGATTATGGGTGGCTATAAAAGTTTGGTTGGCGGTGTGTATTCTGTAATATGTTCTGTCGCTGCCGCTTTGCTGTAATTTTTCAACCCGTTCGGGCGGGGTTTGGGTATATGCACTGAACAGCGTTTTAATATCCTCAACAACATCCTGCATGGTAAATTAGTGTTTGGCGGTAAAAATAACGGGAATTTGACAGAAATATTCTGCCAGGCACATAAATACGCCTTAGTATAAAAAGCACCCGAAATAATTTCAGGGTGTAGGCATTATAAAATAATATTGTAGCAAAATAGTAAACTCTATGCCTCAGTTATGGCTTAAAATGGCCAATCTCGTATTTGAACTGGAAAAAAAATTACCCCAGGCAGGCCAGCCGCAGGGTGTACAACGTACAATTGCCCGTATGGGCCAGGTGCTGGAAGAAGCAGGCCTGCTGATACTTAACCCCGCCGGAGAAGCTTACACAGAAACCAGGACTGATGTTGAAGCCACTATTGTGGGTTCGGCTGACGGCAAATTAATGATAACAGAGGTGCTTAAACCCGTTATTTACCAGAAGCATGATGGAAAAAATGTGCTGGTGCAGCGTGGCGTAGTGCTGGCGGGCAAACCATAAATTGTATAAACCCTTTTAATGTGTTATGGCAACAATAAATTTTGGAATAGACCTGGGCACTACCAACTCCCTTATTGCAAAAGCGGTTAATGGCACGGTGGAGATATTTAAAAACCCATCGGGCATGAAGGAAACATTGCCCAGCGTGGTGGCCTTTAGAAAAGAGCGGATATTGATAGGCGATAAGGCCAAAGAATATGTTGAAAAAGACCCTCAAAATGTATTTGCCTCCTTTAAGCGTAAAATGGGTACCAGCGAAAGCTTTTTTGTGCCTAACACAGGCAGTTTTAAAACGCCTGCCGAATTAAGTACCCTTGTATTGCAGGAGCTTAAAAATTTTATATATACCGGCGAAGTACCCGCCAGCGTGGTAATAACCATACCCGCCAGTTTTGATACCATACAAAGCAATGCCACAAAGCAGGCGGGTTACGAAGCGGGATTTAAGGAAGTTGTTCTGTTGCAGGAGCCTGTTGCTGCCAGCCTGGCGTTTGCCAATAAAACAACCGATGATATTAGCGGCCAATGGCTGGTATACGACCTTGGTGGTGGCACTTTTGATGTGGCCATTGTTAAAGTTGAGGACGAAGAGATGAAAGTTACCGACCATGAAGGCGATAACTTTTTAGGAGGGTTAGATTTTGATAACCTGCTTGTTACCCGGATAGTGGTGCCCTGGCTGGAGCAAAAATACGGCATAGACGACCTTGTGCTTAAAATGCAAAGTGCTAAAGGCATTTATAATAAGCTGTATTACAAATTGTTGTATAAAGCTGAAGAAGCAAAAATAACCCTTAGCAGCCAGGAAGAGGCAGACATTGAGTTTGAGTTTACCGATGCTGACGATGAAGAACATGAGGTGTTGTTAACGGTAACCCGTGCGCAGTTTGAAAGTATTATAAGGGAGAAAATTGAGTACTCGGTAAATTTTATACATACGCTGTTAAAAAGAAACGGTTTAACACCTGCCGATATTAACGAGGTGGTGCTGGTTGGCGGCAGTACGTACATACCACTGGTACGGCAGCTTTTAAAGGAAAAGCTGCAGGTAAAGGTTAATGCCAGTATAAACCCCGCAACGGCAGTTGCCATTGGTGCGGCCTATTATGCAGGTGGTAAAACAACCCAACTGCGCGATGAAAAGCCCGCGGCGGATGTGATTGATAAGGTGGCTGATATTGACGAAATGCCTTTAAATGCCATAACTGTTAAAACAGCATACCAAAAAAGCAGCCGGGAAAGGGAAGAGTATTTTACCGCAGTTATTACCAATGCACCGGCAGATTGCAGTTACCGTATTACCCGCGAGGATGGGGGGTACGACAGTGGTATTAAACCGGCCGCAGCACGCATTAGCGAAATGTTGATACTGTTGCCCGATACCCTTAATATTTTCAGGCTGAAGTTTTACGATGCCCGGCAAAACCCGTTACCCGCCAACGTGCCGGAAATTGCCATTATGCAGGGTAAGTTTTCCATATACGGCCAGCCTTTACCCAATGATATATGCCTTGAGGTGGACGACCTGTATAACAACATTACACAGCTTGAGGTGATATTTGAAAGGAACGCACTGCTGCCCTTAAAAAAGAATATAACAAAAACGCTTAGCCGTACCATTGCAAAGGGCAGCCAGGATGAAGTGTTGAAAATGACTGGCCGTCTGCCGGACGGGCAGGTCGCCACGGTGGAAATCGCCGCCCCCGGCGCGTCCGCCGCCAATCCTGGCTTCGATGTCACCCCAGCCCGTTTGGTGACGGGCCTGATCACCGAACGCGGCACCTGTGCCGCCACCACAGAAGGCCT
>CAZRDD010000130.1:0-11645 GCA_964598675.1 uncultured Parafilimonas sp. | reverse complement strand
AACCGGTATTTCCTTTTTAACCACCTTACCGCTTGGGTAGGCATCTTTTTCAAAGTTAAAAGCAGTGGCTTCAATACCCTGCTTCATGCCCCGGCTAATAATAACATCAATTACCTGCTTCATCTTCATGTCGCTCTCCACCTCCACCTTAATAATGTATTCCTTTTTATCCAGGTCAATTACCACGGGGGAGTTTTTAAAGTCAAAACGGCTGGCCAATTCCTTTTTAACCACGTTAATAGCGTTATCAAGTGTTTGCAAATCAACCTTGCTGGCAATATCGAATGATGGCATAACTAAATTTTTTAAGTTGGTAAAGGTAAAACGTTAAAGCATTGTAAAAAAGCCAATACCTGTAAAATATTGTTAGCCACACCCTGCATAAAGTATTTTATAACCAGCCGCAGCAGCCTTACTTTTGATAAGTAAAACCGCAGTGCTTCTTGTTTTACAACCAACAATATCAAACGCATGAGCCATAAAAGCCCGCAAGAACAAAACCTGTTACCGGAGCAGCGCACCAGCCTGCTTGCCGTGCTTAAAAACCGGTTTACCAAAAACATGCACCGCCACAAACAAACAGCATGGGCTAATGTACAGGCAAGGCTTGAAGCTGATGACGCAAAATTGTGGTCGTTAAACCAAATGGAAGCCACCGGTGGCGAACCCGATGTGGTAGATATTGACAGCAACACGGGTGCATACATTTTTTACGATTGCAGTGCCGAAACACCTACAGGCCGCCGCAATGTTTGTTACGACCGTGCCGCCCTTGATGCCCGTAAGGAGTTTAAGCCCGCCAACAGTGCCATTGATATGGCCACCGCTATGGGTATTACGCTGTTAACCGAGCAACAATACCGCAACCTGCAGCAGCTTGGCAGTTTTGATACCAAAACCTCAAGCTGGCTATCTACCCCCGAAGGCATACGAAAGCTGGGCGGGGCCATTTTTGGCGATTACCGCTACGGCACCGTTTTTATATACCATAACGGTGTGCAATCATATTACGCGGCAAGGGGTTTTCGCGGATGGCGGGCGGTATAACAACAACATACATTAAACTTCAACACCCACTACACGATGAATCCAAAAGTTGATTTCTTTTTTAACAAGGCAACCAACTGGCAGCAGGAGTATGAACTTTTGAGAGAAATAGCCCTTGGCTGCGGGCTTACCGAGGAGTTAAAATGGGGTTGCCCCTGTTATACGTATAACAACAGTAACATTGTGCTTATACATGGCTTTAAGGAGTATTGTGCGTTGTTGTTTTTTAAAGGGGCCCTGCTAAAAGATGATGACGGTATTTTAATAATACAATCCGGCAACGTACAGGCTGCACGCCAGGTTAGGTTTACCACTGCAAAGCAAATAGCACAAATGGAGGCCACCCTTAAAGCATATATATACCAGGCCATTGAGGTTGAAAAAGCAGGCTTAAAAGTGCAGCTAAAAACAACCGCCGAGTTTGCCATGGCAGATGAATTTAAACATACCCTGCAAGCCAGCCCTGCGCTTAAAACCGCCTTTTATGCTTTAACGCCCGGGCGGCAAAGAGGTTATTTGTTGCATTTTTCAGCCCCTAAACAATCTGCCACGCGCGCATCGCGGGTGCAAAAATGCATACCACAAATACTGGCAGGCAAGGGGTTGAACGATTTGTAAATAACCGGCAGCAATAAAGCTACCCAGGGGTGTTATTAAAGCAGCCTATACCCAACACATTACCGTTTGCGAATGGCTTTTATTTGTGCTTATAATAAAAATGATTTTTTTGGAGGGGGGGGGCAGAACATTTAATAATAACTCAACGCATTCACTGCCCCAAACCACCTGTAATCCCCCCTTCTAATGGCTGCTTGCGGCTGCATTAAATCAACCTAACCTAACTGGCCCCGGGCTATTTTGGCGCACCGGGTTGCGGTTTCTATAAAACAATTAATCAAATTAATTTCTACAGCATTGTAACCGCCTTGCGGCAATTAAATATCCTATTCGCCGCATTTTTTGCGAGGATTAGTCTGGCTTTGCGGTGAATAAATAGTATATTTACCGCATAACAAGCGGAGAATAGCATGTATATACACCAACTTGCGGAATGGCCGGAGTTTTACTGGCGGCAGGAACAACTAACGCATTTACTGGCCGACATTCGCCATAAACAAGGCCGCTTAGTTGGCAGAATGGAAGGGTTAGGATTTGCGTTAAGAGAAGAGGCTTTTCTGCAGGCCCTTACCTCGGAAGTAATAAAATCCTCAGAAATAGAAGGCGAAGTGCTGGTGATTGAGCAAGTACGCTCCTCAATTGCCAGGCACCTGGGCATGGATATAGCGGGGCTTATTCCATCAGACAGAAGTGTGGACGGCATTGTTGAAATGATGTTAGATGCTACACAAAACTTTGAAGCGCCCCTTACAAAAGAAAGGCTTTTTAACTGGCAGGGGGCTTTATTTCCTACCGGCAGAAGCGGTATGTATAAAATTGACGTTGGGGCGTGGCGCACCGGCGATAAAGGGCCTATGCAGGTAATATCGGGCCCTTTGGGTAAAGAAAAAGTTCATTTTGAGGCACCGGAAGCTTTGCTGGTTGATAATAATATGGCTGATTTTTTATTATGGTTTAACCAAAAACAAACGTTAGACCCTGTTTTAAAAGCCGCAATTGCCCATTTATGGTTTGTTACCATTCACCCGTTTGCTGATGGAAACGGGCGGATTGCCCGTGCCATTACCGATATGCAACTTGCCCGTGCCGATGGCACCAAACAACGGTTTTACAGTATGTCGGCACAAATAAGGCTGGAAAGAAACAGCTATTACCAAATGCTTGAAGAAACCCAAAAGGGCACACTTGATATTACCGGGTGGATTGAATGGTTTTTGCATTGCATTAACCGGGCACTGGCAGCCACCGAAAGCACGCTTGCCAATATTTTAAAAAAAGCACGCTATTGGGAATGGCTGTCCACTAAAAACATAAACGCCAGGCAACGCTTAATACTCAATGAGCTTTTAGATGGCTTTGTTGGTAAACTCACTTCTTCCAAATGGGCTAAAATAACAAAGTGCTCGGGCGATACAGCTTTAAGGGATATTCAAAACCTTATACAGCAGGAGGTGCTGGCCAGGGAAGAAGCCGGTGGAAGAAGCACCAGTTATGTTTTAAGGGAATTTATGTAAAACGGTAATAAGCCTTGTAGCCCTGTTACAGCCAACAGCTATTACACGGGTAAAGAATACCCGGTAGCTTTGCCCACCCCGTTTTTTTGCAACTGTTTATTGTGAACAAGCTGGTGGATGAGCCGATGCTTTCAATAGTGGCAACCTGCCTTAACGAGCTTAGTTGTTCGGGCGCAATGTTGCCCAGCGCCCTCCATGCGCCTTTAAATTCATCAACTTCTGAGATGAGTGCTAAAATTTCAGGTGTTATTTGCAAAGTGTCTATGTTCATACCCGTATTTATACCCGTAAATACCCGCAAAATACTCAACCCATCTAATTTTCAATTACGCCACATAGCCAAACGCCCCGCTTACATAGTGAATATTTATTGCCCCCTGCTGCTTACTTTTGCGCCATGCAACAAAATAACAACCTGCGTATTGTGTTTATGGGTACGCCCGAGTTTGCAGCAGCATCGCTGGAGGCACTGTTAACGGCGGGCTTTAATATTGTTGGTGTGGTAACAGCGCCGGATAAGCCCGCGGGCAGGGGTATGAAGCTGCAGGAGAGCGCTGTTAAAAAATACGCAGTTGAAAAAGGGCTTACCATTTTACAGCCCGAAAAACTAAAAAACCCTGCCTTTTTGGAGGAGTTAGAACAATTAAAAGCCGATGTACAAATAGTGGTAGCCTTTAGAATGTTGCCCGAAGTAGTGTGGAACATGCCCCCCCTTGGTACTATTAACCTGCATGGCAGCCTGCTGCCACAGTACCGTGGTGCGGCACCCATAAACTGGGCCATTATTAATGGCGAAACGCAAACCGGTGTTACCACCTTTAAACTGCAGCACGCTATAGATACCGGCAACATACTGTTACAGCAAACCATACCCATTGGCCCCAACGAAACAGCGGGCCAACTGCACGATAACATGAAAAACATTCGCGCAGCCTTGCTGCTAACCACCCTGCAGGCACTTGCCAGCGGGCAGTTAATAGAAACCACCCAGGCCCAGGTGGAGCAAACAACCAATGTTACGCTGCACCATGCCCCCAAAATATTTACCGAAACCTGCCGCATTAACTGGCAGCAAACAACGCAGCAAATACACAACCTTATACGCGGCCTAAGCCCCTACCCTGCTGCTTTTACACAGTTGCACAACAAAACGCTTAAAGTGTACGGCAGCACGGTTGAAGTTGCCCCCCACCAGCAACCACCCGGCACCGTTAGCAGCGATGGTAAAACCTATATAAAATTTGCCTGTACCAACGGCTTTATACACGTTACCGATATACAACTGGAGGGCAAAAAACGTATGCCCGTGCAGGATTTTTTGCGCGGTTACCATTTTGGTAATGGTTAGAAACGCCCCCCTATTTTTATGATGGTGGCAGTAGGTGCCGGGGTGCGGCTGCCCCCACCAAAAAAAAGCGGTGCTAACCAACAAGGGCCGCACCGCTTACACATTTATTTAATACTCCTACGCTTTTTGCAGGCTTATAGCAGCCGCCTGGCCGTTGCCATTGGGTGCTGCGGCAGCAAACTTACGCTCGCCAATTTGCTGGCGCCACATGGCGTAGTACAGCCCTTTTTCGGCCAGTAATTCGGCATGGGTGCCGGTTTCGGTTACCTGGCCTTTTTCAAGCACATAAATACGGTCGGCATGCATAATGGTGCTAAGGCGGTGGGCTATCAGCACGGTTATCTGGCTCTTTTCCTGCGAAATTTGTTTTATGGTGCTGGTTATTTCTTCCTCGGTAATGGAGTCGAGGGCCGATGTGGCTTCATCAAAAATAAGCAGGTGCGGCTTACGCAGCAGCGATCGTGCAATGCTTAACCGCTGTTTTTCGCCACCGCTCAATTTCAGGCCACCCTCACCAATAACGGTTTCAATGCCTTTTTCGGCACGGGCCAGCAGGCTGGTGCAGCTTGCTTTGGTAAGCGCATCCTGCAGGTCGGCCTCGGTGGCGCCGGGGTTTACAAACATCAGGTTCTCCTTAATGGTGCCTGCAAAAAGTTGTGTATCCTGGGTTACAAAACCAATCTGGCTGCGCAGTTCATCCAGCACAATATCGTTACTGTTTATGCCATTGTATAAAACGGTGCCTTGCTGCGGGCGGTACAGGCCCACCAGCATTTTAACCAAGGTGCTTTTGCCTGCGCCGGAAGGGCCCACAAAAGCAATGGTTTCGCCAATTTTGGCAGTAAAGCTAATGCCATCAAGGGCTTTGTACTGGGCGGTTTGGTGTTTAAAGCTAATATTATTAAACTCCAGCACCTTTATGGCGTTTAGGTGCATGGGCGTATCGGGCAGCTTTTCTACGGGCTTTTTTATAAGGTTATCAAAGTTTATAAGCGATGCTTCGGCTTCGCGGTAGGCCAGTATAATATTGCCAAGCTCCTGCAGGGGGCCAAATATAAAAAAGGAGAAAAATTGTGCGGTAATCATCTGCCCCACATGCAACTTATCTTTAAAAATTAACCACAACAGGGAGAACATGATGCACTGGCGCAAAAAGTTTACAAACGTGCCTTGTATAAAGCTTATGCTGCGTATTTTTTTTACTTTGGTAAGCTCCAGCCCCAGTATTTTGTAGGTGTTGGTGTTAAGGCGTTTTACTTCCTGGTCGGTAAGGCCCAGGCTTTTTACCAGTTCAATATTGCGCAGCGATTCGGTTGTAGTACCCGCCAGTTGCGTGGTTTCGCGTACAATGTTTTTCTGGATGATTTTTATTTTTTTGCTTAAAAAGCTGATGAGCCAGCCCAGAATGGCGCTGCCGGAAAAAAAGATGGCGATAATTACCCAATCTACACTAATTGACCATACCAGCACTACCACAATGCCTACAATGGTGGTAAACAGCACATTGATGAAGGCCACTATAAACTTTTCGTTATCGGCCCTTACCTTGGTTAAAATGGAGAGGGTTTCGCCGCTGCGCTGGTCTTCAAAGTCCTGGTAGGGCAGCTTCATGGAGTGTTTAAGCCCATCGGTAAACAGTTTGGCGCCAAATTTTTGCACAATAACATTGGTGTAATAATCCTGAAAAGCTTTGGCAATGCGGCTTACCATAGCCACGCCAATGCTGGCCAGCAGCCACATAATAACACCACTTACATAACTATCGGCAGAACGGGGCGCTTTGGTTACGGTATCGGTTATGTGGGGGTGAGAAGCGTACAGGTCAATAATTTTACCAAAAATAACGGGGTCCATCATTGAGAAACTCTGGTTAATGGCAGCCAGCAGCAAAGCCAGTGCCACCAGCCCACGGTACGGTTTGAGGTATTGCGACAGAATCTTCATAATTAAGCCTTGGTTTATAATTGTTGGAGAGGACGTACAAGCCGTACAAATATTGTACTACGCATAAAAATACGGCAAGTTGTCAGGTTGGCGGTATTAATTTAGTGCAATATCGTTGTTGGGGAGTAGTCCATGGTCCATGGTCCATAGCCCATAGTCCATGGTAAAGAAGCTGCGGAACTTTTACTGGTCCATAGTCCATGGTCCATTGTCCATGGAAAAGAAGCTGCGGAACTATCAAACAATCAAATAACAAACACGGGCTTCCTGCCATGGACTTTCTTGCTATGGGCCATGGGCCATCGACTATGGACCAAAACACAAAAAACGCCCCCACCGCGCCCCCAAAGCCCCATAGCGGTACAACCGTACAAGTGAGTGACACAACCCAGACCCAATAGCAGCACAACAGCCCGCAGCCAAAAATTACCCGGCCTGCTGTAGAAGGGGCATCTCCTCCTTTTCTTGCCATGGGCCATGGACCATCGACTATGGACTACCCCCATGGACTTCTTCACAAGCATATCCTCCATTTCCTGCCATGGACTATGGACCATGGGCCATGGACTAATGAAACCCCACAAAAAAAACGCCCCGCCGCACACAATTAACCCTTAATAGCAGTACATTAGCCAGCTAATTAAGTATAAATTATTTTGTATATGTTAATGGAGCAAACCATGCGTTGGTTCGGGCCTAACGACCCCGTTAGTTTACAGGATATTCGCCAGGCGGGCTGCACCGGCGTGGTTACCGCCCTGCACCATGTGCCGGTAGGCGATGTTTGGACCTTAGAAGAGATTACCAAACGCAAACAGCAGGTAGAAGCCGCCGGCCTTACCTGGACGGTGATTGAAAGCCTGCCCGTACACGAGGACATTAAAAAGCAAACGCCCGGCTTTAACCGCTGGATTGAGAATTATAAACAAAGTCTGCACAATGTGGCTGCCTGCGGGCTTACCGTTGTTACCTACAACTTTATGCCCATTTTAGACTGGATGCGTACCGACCTTGCCTATACCATGCCCGATGGCAGCAAGGCCCTGCGCTTTGAAAAAGCAGCCTTTATTGCCCTGGATGTGCTGATGCTTAAACGCCCCGGTGCCGAAAGCAGCTACACCCCGCAGGAGGTGGATAAAGCCAAACAACGCTTTGCCGCCCTTACCCCTGCCGAAAAAGAAAACCTGTACAACAGCGCCCTGATGGGCCTGCCCGGCAGCGAAGAGCGTTTTACCGAAGCCCAGATACTGGCCGCTTTAGATACCTACAGCGGTATTGATGCAGCCAAACTTAAACAGCACCTGTTTTATTTTTTACAGCAGGTGGTGCCGGTAGCCGAGGCCGAAGGGCTAAAAATGGCCATACACCCGGATGACCCGCCTTACCCCATACTGGGCCTGCCCAGGGTGGTTAGTACGGAGCAGGATGCGGTGGAACTGATAAATGCGGCCCCCTCGCCTGCCAATGGCCTGTGTTTCTGCACCGGCTCGTACGGGGTGCGGCCCGACAACGACCTGCCCGGCATGGTGCAACGCCTTGGCGATGCCATCCATTTTATACACCTGCGCAGCACCCGCCGCGATGAGGAAGGCAACTTTTACGAAGCCGACCACCTTGATGGCGATGTAGATATGTACAGCGTGGTTAAACAACTGGTACTTACCATGCGCCGCAGGGGCGTTAGCATACCCATGCGCCCCGACCACGGCCACCAGATGCTGGACGACCTTAAAAAGAAAACCCAGCCCGGCTACAGCGCCATTGGCCGCCTGCGCGGCCTTGCCGAAATACGCGGCCTTGAGCTGGGCATAAGCAGGGGGCTGGATGAGGCGTGAGGAGGACACGGAAGAAGGTTTGTGGTTTGTAGTTTTTAGTTTGTGGTTGATGGAAGCGTAGTGTAAACAACCAGCATCAGAAGGATGAAGGTTTGTGGTTTGTAGTTTTTAGTTTGTGGTTGATGGTAGCGTAGTGTAAACAACCAGCAACAGAAGGAAGGTTGAAGGCTATAAGGTAGAAGGTGTAGGGCATAGGGCATAAGCAGGAAACAGGTTTGCAGTTGATGTAAATACTATGTAAACAACCAGCAACATCAACAAGCGTAACTACCCCCCAAAGCCAGCCTGCAAGCTGATTTGAAACGGGAGTAACTGCACAATTTGAAAATTAGGCAATTTGAAAATTTGAAGATGAAACAGCAAGCCCTGAAAAATGGCACGATGCAACAAATAAAAACCTGTTTACAAGCTAACCTGAAACGGGAGTTTAGGGTTTGATGAAACAGCGCAAGCAACAGCAGCCCGAACGCAAACGTGTTGATACCAACGTATCACGCAAGAGGCCAAAAAACAAAGCATGCGCAGCAAGGCAAAAGGCCCGCGCACCCGGAAGCGGATAAAAGCCAAGAGATAGGCGGAAGGTGTAAGACAGAAGGTAGATGGTGTAAGGTTTGCTTTTAACAACACTGGTTTGTAATGAGAAGGCAACGGTTAGCTGAATTAACATTGCAGTGCTTTGTGCTTTATTAACCACTGGTATGCTGCTTTGTATATGACATAATATAGCTATGCAAATGTTTAAATAAATGGAAAAAGAAACATCACGAACCGAAGCTTTTAGTGATGGCATTTTTGCCGTTGCCATTACATTGCTGTCCATTGAAATAGGGGTTGATATCAAGGATATTCAAGCACACCACCCGCTGCAGGCAACTACCAATAAAGAGCTTTTGCAGCAGCTAACCATGCTGTGGCCAAAACTGTTCTCCTATTTTAATTCGTTTGCATCGGTATTGCTAATGTGGATAACGCATCATCAAATTTTTAAACAACTGCGCAGTACAAACAACAGGCTGCTGATAAGCAATGGTTTGCTGCTGCTTGTTATAGCCCTGGTACCCTTCCCCACCAAAACAATGGGCGATTTTTTGTTAAGCGATGCACGGCAAACAGCCGTTTTATTTTATACCGGTTATGCCGTATTGCTATCGCTGGGATTTGTACTGTTTATTACCATTGCCAAAAGCCACAATGGTAAATTGTTGCAACACCCTGCGGGGCTAAAAAATGCAACCTACCTAAGTAAACAACTATGGGTGGGCCTGTATGTTAATACTGCTATTTTTGGCATTAGTTTTTTTGCACCGGTAGCGGGGCTTGTTTTAAGCTTTTGTATGTGGTTTTTCTGGATTATTGCCGCCAAGGGAGATTAAGGCCAGTGTAACCAACCTGCGGGGAGGGTGTTTGAAGTGTGATGTTGATATTTTAAAGGTTTGTTTTTTATGATTGCGGGCTTTACTGCCGGTGCAGGTTTTTAAGCATTTACGGCACTGCTTATTGCCGCAAGTTATAAACAACAGTAGCTATATAAGGTTTATTGAGGAAAAATGCTGGTAAATATGCTCTTTCTAAATAATGATTTACATGTTTGATACATGGGCTATGGGCTGCATCACAACATGTATTAACCATGGGCTATGGACTATGGACCAAATCACAACATGTATTAACCATGGGCCATGGACAATGGACCATGGACTAACTAACAACATGTATTAACCATGGGCCATGGACAATGGACCATGGACTAACTAACAACATGTATTAACCATGGGCTATGGACTATAAACCATGGACCAAACTAACACTAACAACAAAAACAGATTGCATGGCCAATGAAAAAAGCAGCGGTTACAGGTGGGTGGTTGTAACGCTTTTGTTTTTTGCCACCACCATTAACTACATTGACAGGCAGATTATCGGCCTGCTGAAAGACGCGCTGGGCAAGGATTTTAAATGGACCGAAACCGATTACAGCCACATAGTTATGTGGTTTAATGCGGCTTACGCATTGGGCAATGTGCTGTTTGGTATTTTTATTGACCGTATTGGTTCAAAAAAAGGGTATACGCTCTCTATTATTTTTTGGAGCCTGGCCGCATCGGCACATGCACTGGTAAAATCTACCACCGGGTTTATAGGTGCAAGGGTGGCGCTGGGCCTGGGCGAGAGTGGCAACTTCCCATCGGCCATACGCAGTATTACCGAGTGGTTCCCCAAGCGGGAGCGCGCTTTTGCCACTGGCATTTTTAACAGCGGCACCAATATTGGCGCGGTGGTAGGCCCTTACTTTATTTTTTTAATTTACAACAGCTACGGCTGGCGCACGGCCTTTTTTTTAACGGGCGTTATTGGGTTTGTATGGCTTATATTTTGGCTGCTGCTGTACCAGGTACCCGCCAAACACAAGCGCGTTAACGCTGCCGAACTGGCTTATATACACAGCGATGAGGGCGAAGCTGCCGAAGCGGCCACCGGCCGCAGAATTAGCTGGGGCCGTATGTTTGGTATACGCCAAACCTGGGCCTTTATAGCAGGCAAATTTTTTACCGACCCCGTTTGGTGGTTTTACCTTTTTTGGATACCCGATTATTTTAACACCACCTACCATATTAACATTAAAAGCTCGTGGGTGTTTGTATCAACCATATACTTTATAGCCACGTTTGGCAGTGTGCTGGGCGGTTTTTTATCGGGCTGGTTTATTAAGCGCGGCATGCCGGTGTACCGGGCGCGCAAAACGGCCATGTTTTTGTACGCGGTATGTGTGCTGCCCGTGTTTTTTATACAAAACACCAGTAATCCCTGGTCGGCAGTGGTGCTGGTTAGCTTAGCGGCAGCGGCCCACCAGGCATGGAGCGCCAATATATTCACCACAGCGTCGGATATGTTCCCCAAATCGGCCATCAGCTCGGTGGTGGGGCTGGGTACTATGGCAGGCGCAACAGGCTCCATATTGTTCCCCATGCTTATTGGCGCCATACTCGACCATTTTAAACAGGCTGGCAATATTACGCCGGGGTATAACATCATCTTCATCATTTGCAGTTGCGCCTATGTACTGGCCTGGCTGGTAATGCATCTGCTGGCCCCTCAGCAAAAAAAGGTGGAGGTTTAGTTTGTAGTTTGAAGTTTTTAGTTAGAGCAAGGGGGATTTTCGGGCAGGGAGTGGATGTGCTGTGGTATAGATTCCCGGGTATGATACAGTACCCTGTTATTTAGAGGTGTTATCTGCAAATTATGTGAATCTTAAAAACATGAACAGTAATACAGTGGTGGCAAAGCATCCTGCCATTATTATAGGATAAAAAGTTGTAGTAAGGGCTGGCAATAAAACAA
>CAZRDD010000129.1:1102-11689 GCA_964598675.1 uncultured Parafilimonas sp. | reverse complement strand
CACCGGCAGCGCGGGCGCCGACCATGTCAAGGCACGGGTCGCAGCTGTATTTGCCAGCGCGGCGTGTGGGCTTACCAACACGAATGAGCTGTCTGTTAAATTTGGAGGTATAACGGCAACCGCAGGCAATTGCAAAGTACAGGTTAGCTGGCAAACACTAACAGGCCAGGCTGGTGAAACATATACGGTTGAACACAGCGTAAACGGCTTTGATTTTACACCGTTATATACAACCAGCAATGTAACAAACAGCGGCGCGGTACAAACTTATAACTACACTGATGCAGCACCGGTGGCGGGCACAAACTATTACCGTATAAAGCAAACAGATGCAGGCGGCTACATTATTTACAGCCATGTTGTAACTGCGGTAAATACCTGCAGCGGCATAACTGCATACCCCAACCCGGTGCACAACATACTAACGCTGGTAATACCAGGCCAAGAAAAGCAGGCCGTAAATATATACGATGCAACGGGCCGCGTGGTGGCACATTATACAGCAGTTACCGGCACACTTACCATAAACACAACGGGCTGGGCGCAGGGTGTTTATACCGCTGCAGTAATAAAAGAAGGAAAACCTGTGTTTACTGTTAAGCTTGTTAAGGAGTAGCAATAGCAAGCTTTTTTGTAACATCAAATAATAAAAAAGGATACGGACCCGCAATTTGGTCCGTATCCTTTTTCTTTTATATCAACTGCTTCTCAAAAAAGGTTGCTGCACGGGGAATATTATTTTGTTTATAAAATATTTATACCGCCAATGCAAATTACCAATGCATAAATAACATCAATAGTACAATTGCCTGTAATGCATTCACTTCTGCATATATCAAATACTTTTAGCACTTTTCTTCATTTATTTTACCCCAAAAAAAATAAAACAGTTAATTATTTATTACCTTTAGTACTAACTCACACTCTTTTTTAATTTTCCAGATTGCTAAGGCTGTAGAAGAAATTATTATGCGGAAGGTAACCATACTGCCGCAGGTAATGCTATAACCGTAAAAGCATTGTGCTATGACAAAACTTGACTCTGAACTTGTGCTGGGTGTGCAAAATGATGATACCGGGGCGTTTGATGCTTTGTACTGGAAATATCACCAGGCTGTTTACAGTAATATTGTAAAGCTTGTTAAAGACCAATTGGAGGCGGAAGATATTTTGCAGGAAGTATTTGTAAAACTCTGGCAAAAAAGGCACAGCATTGATGTGTCAAAATCTGTGGGGGGCTGGCTTTTTGTCATCAGTTTTAACCTTTCAGTTACCCATATTAAAAAGAGGCTGCGCGAGCAAACCCTTTACCACAGGCTGTTTAATGAGCACAGCAGCACCGATGCCGACTTTATGGAATACGAGCACCAGCACCAGCTGCTTGAAACTGCAATAGGCCAGCTTTCGCCCCAGAAGAAGAAAATAGTAACACTGTGCAAACTGGAAGGCAAAACCTATGAGGAGGCCGCACGCGAGCTTAATATTTCCCGCCACACCGTTAAGGAATATTTATCATCCGCTATGGCTAATTTAAATGACTACCTGCACAAGCATTCCGCCAACAAAAGCCTTGTGGCGGTACTAACCGCGTTTTTAGTGGCAGCCGGGTATGTGAAATGATGTTAATTTAACGCAGAATTAAAAAAAATATCATCATCACCCCCCCGTTATTTAAATTTTTAAGTATTTATTTAAAATGCGCCATTGAACAGCAGGAAGGAAATTTTTAGAAGATTATTGCAAACCGGCAACTGGACAAAAGCTGACGGGGAGATGCTGCGCCATTACCTTGATGGCCGGGACACATCGGAACTGGAGCATGCCGCAAGGGAGGAATATGAAGCAGGTACAGGCAACAGCAGGCATACGCTAAGTGCAGAAACCTCAAACGCCTTATTACAGCGCATACACATGCAGGCAGGTATGGTAAAACCATTGCGTGCAGGGCTTTACAACGTATATAAACTAACTGCGGCAGCGGCGCTTATTATAATACTCGGCAGTGTTTGTTTTATAGAGAGGGAGGCTATAAGCAATTTGTTTAACCCTGTTGCCATGGTGCATGTGTACACCGCAGCCAACCAGGAAAAAACAGTAACCTTGCCTGATGGGTCGGTTGCGAGGATGGAAGCAAAAAGCACGCTTTCATACCCCGAAAAATTTAACCGGCAAACAAGGGATATTAAATTAACAGGTGAGGCTTTTTTTAAAGTAACCAAAGATAAGCAGCACCCCTTTATCATCCATTCGCCCCTGGTTAATACCACGGTTGTGGGCACGGAGTTTAATGTAGATGATAAAGACTCAGTAAATGCAAAAGTGGTGGTGGTTTCAGGTATAGTAAAAGTGCAGGCAACAGGCGGTGCCGGAAGGCAGGAAGTAAAGCTTACGCCAAATGAAGCGGCCATATATGGTACGGAAAAAAAACTGCTGGTAAAAACCAATGCACCGGATGATGCATTATTTTATAAGCAGAAAAGAGATGGGGAGTTTGTGTATAATGGTGTTGCCATAGGCCGTGTGGTTAAGGATATAGAGCGTTATTACAATATAACTGTAGATGTGGATGAAACTATAAAGGGCCACATTTTTCATGGCAGTTTTAAAACCGGTGACAGTGTTACAACAGTACTTAAAATAATGGCTGTTTCTATGAATGCTGTTGTAAAGGAAAATAAACAGGGATATGCCTTAACAACCGGGCAGGTTAAATAAGGGCGGCAGCAAATGGCTTTACCATGGCAGGCTTGTATATACCTGGGCCTGCTGTAATATTTCCAACACTTATACGGATGCTTGTTTTACTGGCTATGGCCGGCATGAAAAACTATTGTGTAAAAATTAAAATGGTGCCATGCAAAAAACAATACCTGTTTTGCTTACCCAGGCGGGCTTGCGCAGGCTGCTGCGGCTGCCATGTATTTTGCTTGCGGTTATGTGCTGCTGTTGTGCGTTTGCAGGCAAGGGCGATACGCAAAGCGCGCTTGATAAAAAAATATCCGTAAGCTTTAGCAACATAACGTTGAAGGAGGGGGTTACAAAGCTTGAGGGCTGCCTTCCGGGTGTATCGTTTACTTATGTTGAAACTGGTATGATGAACCAGGTGCGGGTTAATTTTTCCGCTAAAGGTGAGAAGGCTTCAGAAGTACTGGCCCGTATGCTGTCGCCATTTCCCTTTAATTATACCTTAGTGCAGTACCACGTGGTTATTTGGTACGATGCTGCTAAGGCAAAACAAAATGGCCCGGCAAATAAGCTGAGCCAAACACCGCGCATACCCTTTATAAAGGGCATGGTTACCAACCTGCAGATGCAGCCATTGCCTGGTGTTGCAATATTATTTCAGGATAAAGTAAAGGCATGCAGCAGTGATGCGCAGGGCGCGTTTATGCTGCGCAATGTACCTGTAAATGCAGTATTAAATTTTAGTGCCAAAGGCTATGATGCGCAGTGCGTGGCTGCCAAAGCTGCGGGGGAAGGCTACCTGCTGGTACAGCTGGCAAAGGCGCAGGCAACAACGCAACAGGCTTTGGTAAATAAATGTTGCAGGCAAAAACACCGGCAGGGATAGCTGCTGTTCACCATAAAAATAATGCTCGCAGACTGCCACAAAACCCGGTGGCCGTTTAGTAAAACCCACAGGCAAAAATAATAATCAGCATCCGCTTTAGTATTAGAAGCACACTAAGCATAACAGCATTTGTAAATGTTGCTTAAAGCTTTATGTGTAAAATTCAATATCCTGTGATTAATGGTACGGCCCTGCCGGCCTTTGATATTCTTTTAACCCGGTTTACAAAAAAGTGCAGCATAGTGTGGAACCAAAACAACCAAATGATAGTATGAAAACCAGTTTTACCTGTAACAGATTTTTTTTGTTGCTCTTAATGCTGCTGGCAGGCGCATGGGGCGGTTTGCACGCGCAGAATTGCAATGGCACTCCTGTTGCGGGCAGTGTGAGCGCAGCCCCCGGCCAGGCCTGCCCGGGCACACCCGTTACCCTGTCGCTAAACGGGCAATCTACCGACGGCGGTATAACATTTCACTGGCAATCGTCGCCCGACGGGCTTAAATGGGTTAATATGCAAGGCGGTACGGGTACAACAATGGTTTATAACATACCGGCCGATTTTACCGGTATGTATTTCAGGGTGGCAGTAACATGCACAGCCTCAAATCAAACATCGTACAGTACATCTGCGCAGGTTACACTGCCCCTTATAGCCAGTTATGTGCAACTGCCTTTTACCGAAGGTTTTGAAGGAGACTGGATACATATTTGCGCCGATGGGCAGTTGCCGCAACCCACTGCCGGCCTGTGCTGGAGCAACTTGCCCGCAACAGGCACAAACTCCTGGCGGCGCGATGACGACGGCGCTTCTGCAAACTGGCCCGAAGCCGGTTACGGTGCTTATGCATCCGGCGGTGCCCAGGGCAGCCAGCATTCGGCCCGTTTTCACAGTACATATTCAACATCGCCGGGCATGCTTGATCTCTATGTAAACTGTAATACATCCCTTGCAACCAAAAAACTGTCGTTCGACTACAACAATGCCGATGGCACAGACAGCCTTGAAGTACTGCTCTCCACCGACGGGGGCAGTACTTTTAACAGGCTTTATGGCGTTTACACCACAAATGGCTGGGAGAACAAAGGCCTCATTTTTTCAACATCATCGCCAACAACCATCATCCGGTTTAAAGGTGTTGAAGACAATGGCAACAGCGACCTTGGTATTGATAACATTAGCGTGCAGCAGGTAGTTGCCTGCACCGGCACACCACCCCAGTCAAAGGCTGTTACAAGCAGCAGCAGCATTTGTGTTGGCTCGCAGTTTACACTAACTGCAGGCGGCCTGCCTGCCAATGTGCAGGGGTTTGCATACCAGTGGCAGTCATCCGCCACGGGCACATCGGGCTGGTTACCAATAGCTGGCGCAACCGATACATCGTTTACTACAACAGAAACCGCTAAAACCTGGTACCGTGCAGTTATAACCTGTACGCTCAGCGGCGATTCATCCACATCAAACACGGTTGCAATAAACCTTCCTTCGCCCATGAAGGGAACCTATACCATTAACAGTGCTGCTGCAACGGCAGGCACTAATTTTACATCGTTTACCGATGCAGCATCGGCGTTACAATGCGCGGGTATCGCAGGGCCTGTGGTGTTTAATGTAAAAGTGGCCAGCGGCCCTTACAACGAGCAATTGCTGTTAACCGGCATTGCGGGCATATCAGCCATCAATACCATTACATTTAAGGGCAACGGCAATACCATAAAATACAGCGCGGCAAGCCAGGGTACTGGTGTGGTGGTAATAAACGGCAGCAGCTATATTACGCTCGACAGCCTGGTGATTGATGCTTCGCCCGCGCCCGCAGACACCGCCACACATTACGGTGTTGGCATAGTACTGCAAAACCAGGCTGATAACAATACAGTGCAGGCATGCAAAATTGTAACCGACTCGCTTACAGCAAGCGATAACGTGGCCGCTAATTATGCGGGTATTATGCTTGATGGTACAGATAGTTATAACATAATTAGTAACAACAGCATTTCGGGTGGCAACTCGGGCATTCGGGCCCAGTCGGGCGCCACAGGTAACCAGTTTGTGGGCAACCATATACAGCAGTTCAGGAATACGGGTATAGCCATAGCCTATGCAGGTAATATAGAAGATTCACTACTTATCACCGGTAATTTTATTTCAAGCCTTCACAGGGTTAACGGCAGTTCGCCCGGCGGCATCAGTGTGTTTGGGGGCAGCAACATTGTTATAACAAAAAACAGGGTGTACAGTATGTACTCCTCCGCATACATGTCTGGTATTGGTGTATTTGCCATAAACGAAATGGCGGGCAGCAAATCGTCTGTAACAAACAACCTTTTATACAATATAAATGGCGGGCAGGGCACTGCGGGCATTGTAAGTGTAAACTATAACAGCATGCTGGTTGCATTTAACACTGTATCTGTTGTTAATGCAGCAATGCAGGCAGGCAGCACCATTGATGGTATACTTATAGCAGGCGGCAACACAACGGGCACAACTGTTGAAAACAACCTGGTTTATATAAATGCAAAAGGCAACGGCAGCAGCCATGCCATTAACCTTTCCGCACCGGTACTGCCTGGCCTGGTGCTTGACTATAACAACTATTTTGTTGCAGGCACTGCTGACAATGCAATAGGTACAATGCCGGCACCGGCCGGTGCCAGCGCCACTTTAGCAACGTGGCAGCAGGCAACAGGTTTGGAGGCACACTCCGTAAACTTTAACCCTTTATTTGAAGACACCACAGCGGGCGACTACAAGCCAGCATCGGTTGACCTTGATAACCGCGGCATACCTGTTACGGGCACTGGCACCGACATTGTGAATGTACCACGCGGCAGGTTAACACCAGATATAGGCGCCTACGAATTTAAAACCTGCGTACCCGTACGCGGTGCATATACTATTAATTCGGCGGCAGCGCCCGGCGCAGTGCGTACTTTTATAAGCTTTAATGATGCTTATGAGGCATTGCGCTGCGGTATTGACAGCGCGGTTACATTCAATGTAAAACCAGGCAGCGGGCCGTATAACGAACAGCTTAACATGCGGTACATAGACGGCTCCTCTGCAAAAAACACCATAACATTTAAAGGCAACGGTGCAACCATACACTTTAATGCGGCCGATGAAGCACATAAGGCGGTTGTTGAGTTTAACGGAACACAACATGTTACTTTAGACAGCCTTGTTATAGATGCAACACCACCAGCGGGCCAGGCGAAAAACTACTGGGGTATTGCTGTGCAGATGTATAACAATTCAGGCGGCAACACAATACACGGATGTACCATTATAACAGATTCAACTGGCGCGTCAAACCTTTTCGGTGGCAATTTCGAATACATTTATACGGGTATAGCGTTAATTGGCAATCACCGTGGCGATTCGGTTTCGGCCAATCACAATATGTTCGACCACAATACAATCAGGGGCGGTGTTTGCGGTATAGGCCTTGACGGCACTGCGGTTGCAGACAGTTTTGTAAACAACAATGTAAGCAAGTTTCAGTTGTGCGGCATACAGTTGTACAACAGTAACTCGGATAGTACCGGGTATAACGACAGCCTGCTTGTGCGGGGTAACGAGGTGCATGGCACCACGCACGGTGGTACCGGCATTGAAGTGCTGGATGCCAACAACGTAACCGTAGACAAAAATATAGTGCACGACCTGAAATCAGCCGGTAACGCGGGCATTATTGTTGATGCAATAAACAACAAGCCCGGAAGTAAAGTGTACGTGGTTAACAACCTTGTTTTTGATATAGGCAGGGACTCCACTGCAATCAACCCTACAAATGATGTATTCGGCATCATTAACTACTGTGAGGGGGATGTGTTTATTGAGCATAACACGGTGGCGCTGCATAATTCAGCAAAAACGGGTTCAAGCACTGTTGACGGTATTTTGAACCTCATACTCACACGTACCGGGGAAGACGGCAATACGAGGATTGAAAACAACCTTGTTGCTATAGAAGGTGACGGCAAAAGCAAGGCGGCATGCATACATTTTATAAATCAAACACCGGCTAACCAAAAATACACGTTCGACCATAACAACTACTATACCGACGGCAATCCCAATAATGCAATAGGCTATTTAAACAGTACAAAGTATATAAGCAACCTTTCAGATTGGGTGGCGCAAACAGGCCTGGACAGCAATTCTGTAAGCATAAATGCCATGTTTGCAAATGCAGCAACAGGTAACTACCGGCCAACCAATTACCGCTTTGATAACTTAGGCACACCGGTTGGCGTTACAACCGATATTGTTGATAGTTTAAGGAGCACCACGCACCCCGATATTGGCTGCTTTGAATTTAGAATATGCCCGCCAAAATTTGCGGCATTCAGTGCAAGCAAACAACTGGTGTGTATTGAAGACCCGATAGCATTTGTAACGCCAGATACATCTATCAACTTCCATACAGTAGACGACTGGGCCTGGAATTTTGGCAACGGCACATCATCATCACTGCAAAACCCTGTTACAGCCTACAGCGCGGCTGGCACCTACAATGTGCAGCTTACAACAGGCACCAACGATGGTTGTATAGACGATACTACGGGTAAGGTTACCGTGGTGGACTGCTTTAAGCAATTGTTTATACCCAATGCATTTACGCCCAATGGCGATGGCCTTAACGATGTGCTTAAGGTGTACGGCAACAGCATAAAACAAATCCGGTTTATGGTGTTTAACCAGTGGGGTGAAAAGTTGTTTGAAACAACCAGCCTGGGCGACGGATGGGATGGCACACAAAACGGTAAAAAGCAACCATCGGGTGTTTACATGTACGTATGCCAGGTAACGATGAACGACGGAAGGGAAACAATTAAAAAAGGCTCGGTAAACCTTATACGCTAACAGTGCGGCATTGGTAACCATTAAATAAAAAACCATGAAACATTTTGTAAAAATTATAACGGCCTTTGTGGCCATGGTTGTGGCGGTTAATGTACATGCACAGGTTGACCCCCACTTTACACAATACTATGTATACCCATCGTGGCTTAACCCGGCGCTAACCGGTGTGTTTGATGGCGACTACAGGGCTTCGGCGGTATACCGCACGCAATGGGGCAATGTAAGCAGCCCGTATAACACGGCTGGTGCATCGCTGGAGATGAACACAAACAGGCCTGTGAGCGTTGGCTTAAGCCTGCTGGACCAATCGGCCGGTGATGGCGGTTACCATTATACAACCGGTTATGCAAGCATGGTGTTTTCCGGTGTACGGTTTGATGCAAGAGGGTATCACCGCCTTAATGCAGCCTTGCAGTTTGGCTTTATACAGCGTAAGTTTGACGTATCAAAACTAAGCTTTGGCGACCAGTGGAACCCTGTAACAGGTTATAACCCGGGTACACAAACAGCGGATATACTGTCGCGCACTTCAGCCACATCCTTTGATGCCGGTGCTGGCCTGTTATACTATGATGCAACGCCCGGTAAAAAAGCAAACTTTTATGGCGGCTTTGCAGTATCGCACCTTACACAGCCCGCCGACCTGTTTAGCGAAAATGGTACGGCAACATTGCCTATGCGCTACACCTTTCATGCAGGTGTACGCATAATGTTATCTGACGATATGAGTATCACCCCCAATGCACTTTACCTTATGCAGGGCACTGCGCAGGAAAAAATAATAGGTGCATATATACGAATGAAAGCAGTGCCGGGCACCGATGTATTGCTGGGCGCCAATTGCCGGTTAAACGATGCTTTAACCCCTTATGTTGGGTTTAGCCATAACGATTTTGTACTGGGGATGAGCTACGACATAAACACATCCGACCTGGGCAAAATAGTAAAGGGCACCAACAGTTTTGAGATAACACTCTCATTTACCGGGCGTAAAACGGTGAAAACGCCTGACGCAGAATTTGTGTGCCCACGGTTATAAGCCCTGCGGTATTGGATGCTTTGAAAACTTAGAACCACAACAGGCAGGTATATTTTTTTGCCTGTTGAAAAACAACAAAGGATGAAGAAGATACTACTTACAATATGCGCGGCAGGATGCTTTGCTTTTGCTGAAGCACAATATGCGGTTAGCTATTTAACGGCAGCCGATAAATACTATAACAGGGGCGACTATTATTCAGCCGCGGTATACTATGAAAAGTTTTTTGAACAGGACAGCAGCCGCCGCCACCCGCAGCAATTTAACCCTTATACGGCGCAGCAGCCCGTAAAAAAAGGCAACGGTAAATTAAGCGCGAAGGAAGATGCCGTACTGCATATTGCAGAGAGCTACCGCTTACTGCATTACCCGGCAAAGGCCGAAACTTATTACGCAAAAGCGCTTGCATTTGGCAAGGAAAAATACCCGTTTGCATACTATTACTATGGCGGTGTTGAAAGGGCGCTTGGCAAGTACGATGAAGCTGGCAAAGCGTTCAGCAACTTTTTGGAAGTATATAAAGTTGATGATGCTTTTACAAGCGGCGCAAAAAGAGAATTGCAGGACCTTGCGTTTATACAACAGGAGTTAAAAAAGGATATATCCTTATACAGCATAAACAAATATGCCGCGCTTAACGACAGCGGTGCAAACTATGCCCCCGTATGGATGGGCAACGATACGCTGTTGTTTACATCAACACGCACAGGTGCATCAGGCGCAACGCCTAAATATGTTAACCGTATTTACCTGGCTGCTTACAGCGGCGAAACTGTAAGCAACGTTACCATGCTGGATATGCAGCAACCACCAAGCCTGCACCAGGGTGTTACAGCCATTGTGCCCGGTGGCAAAACTATATTTTTAACCCGCTGGGCAGTAAAGGATGGCAAGAAAAACGCGGCAATTTATACCAGCAACAAACTGGCAAACGGATGGACTGTGCCAGTTGCGCTGGATACCCTGGTAAACGTACCCGGCAGCAGTGCGCAACAGCCTTTTGTAATGCCGGGCGGTAAGTTTTTATTGTATGCAAGTAACCGGCCCGGCGGTTTTGGCGGCTTTGATCTTTGGTAAGTGGAAACCCGTCCCCGCCCTTGCCGCCTG
>CAZRDD010000129.1:0-1092 GCA_964598675.1 uncultured Parafilimonas sp. | reverse complement strand
TGCGCGACAGCCTGTGGTAAGGCCGGGCGGTGGGTTTTTGTTGGATGCAAGTAACCGGGCCGGCGGTTTTGGCGGCTTGGATAGTTGGTGTGCCACTCTTGGCGATTCGGGCAAAGTTATAAGCAACGCTAACTGCGGTGCAATTATAAATACAACAGGGGATGAGCAGGCACCTTATTACTATGAGGCAGCGGCCACACTGGTATTTGCTGCCAATGGCCGCACGGGCATGGGCGGCTTTGATTTGTTTTATGCAAAGGGAAATGTTGGCCACTGGGCAGAGCCGGTAAACTTTGGCTACCCTGTAAACTCAGTAAAAGACGATATTTATTTTGCCGCAAAAGGCAATACAAAAAACATATTGGCCAATGCCATTATAAGCAGCGACCGCGCATCTGCCTGCTGCCTGGATTTGTTCAGCGTGCACAGGCAAATACCGCTTAGAAAAGTAAGCGGCCAGGTGGTGTATTGCGGCAGCGGGGCGCCTGCTGCGGGCGCCTCTGTGCGCATTGCAGACTCTGCAAGCGGCCAGGTTTTAGCGGTTAAAACAACCGCCAACGATGGCAGCTATAACCTGCTGATGGAAGATTTTACGCCGCTCAAATTAAATGCTTCGCTGCAGGGTTATAAGCCCGATTCGCTGCATGTTACATTGCCTGTGGACGAAAACATTTACGTGTATAATAACCCCGGCATGTGCGTTGCAAAAATAACAACACCTGCTGACAGCATAGGCGAAACGGGCAAAGGCTCACCCGGCAGCCTGCCGGAAACGGGCAGGAGCATCGTGCTGAAGAATGTATATTTTGATTTGGACAAATCCGACCCGCTGCCTTCATCATACCCGTCGCTGGATACACTTGTACACCTGCTTAATGAGTACCCAACAGTGGATATTGAGATAAGTGGCTATACCGACAGTAAGGCCTCGGTGGAACACAACCTGAAACTTTCGCAGGCAAGGGCTGAAGCAGTGGTGGCATACCTGGTGGGCAAGGGTATTGCCGCGGAAAGGCTTGTGGCAAAAGGGTACGGTGAATCTGCCCCGGTTGCACCAAATACAAACGCAGACGGAACAGACAACCCCGAAGG
>CAZRDD010000128.1:0-11747 GCA_964598675.1 uncultured Parafilimonas sp. | reverse complement strand
AGCTCTTTGGTTTTCAAAACGGCTATTGATTCGTTGTACAGCTTCACCATAGCAGCAGGCTGTTCACCCGCAGGCACGTAGCTTTGCTTAACTTTTTCAAGGGCTTTCTTCCAATCAGTGCCAAAGCCCATTTCAGCACTGGCTTTCAGCATTTCTTTATCGCACCAGGCAAACTCTTTATTCGCAATATCAATCAGTTCTTCAGGGGTATAAGGTATCATTTCGTATTGCAACTGGCGCACAATTTCATCGCGGCCAATAGGGAAGCCAACAATACCGCTTGAATCTTTATTAGGCGAGTTTTTATCAGCCACCGTTTTAAACGCATCTGCATAAACGGTTAATGTGCTGTCTAATTTTTTATACGTATCCGGCACCCACCAGGTGAACAAGGGGTCGTAACCGTTGTAAAATGTAAATACGTTTTTGGCAGCCGCCTGCAAGCCATCAATAATAATGGCCGCCCGGCGGCTATCACGTACTGTTATTGTTTTATCTGCCTGCAGTTTGGCCTGTAGCTGCACCAGTTGTTTTACCACTGCCGTAAACCCGGCAGCCACACGCTGGCCTTCCACACCACCACCGCGACGGCGTATTTTTTCCAGGGCATACACGGTATCAACAAACGGAAACCATTGCTTTACTGCATCGTACTCTTTTTCTTCCTGGCCTGCCTGGTAAACAGCTTCATTCAAATCGCGTTTAAACAACACATAATCGGCTTTGCAACCTTGTGTCAGCGTGTTAAACGATAATTGATTCAGCCTTACTAAATAATCCTCTGCAAGCTTTTTATAACGCTCCCGTTTCTCGGGAGAGCCATCCACAATATATACCCTGTTTAATGCAGCAGCATCTGCATAATAATTTTGTATAAGGGCAGGCATTTCGTTACAGGGCACATAAGGCACAGTTGTTTGCGCAGGCAGTTGTAATGCACAAATAACAACAATGCAAAAGCAGGTAAACTTTTTATACATAGTGGTTGGTTTAATTTATTTTTTGCGAAATATGCCTGCAAAAAAACAGGGCACAAACAGCTATACAAAGGGGTATTTTTTTGTACCGGGCGATAGAACGACTATGTAGCTTTTGTTGCGTCGCACAATTCGTCTGCAGTGCTATCATCAGCTTTTCTCACCAGCCATTAAAACAGTTTTGCAGCAACGGGCCTTATAGCGCACAGCAGCTTAAAATTATCCATCATCAACCCACTGGCTATTAGCCTCACTCATCACTATAACGCTATATCGTAAAGCCCACCTTAGGAAGCCTTTGCAAAAAAACTACGAAAATCTTTCAGGGCTAAATGGCTCAAGTGCAACAGAGGCGGGCTTGCCGTTCACCAGTTCTTCCACCAGTTTACCTGTTGCAGGCCCCAGGCTAAGGCCGCTCATGGCATGGCCGCCTGCTATAACCAGGTTGCTTATTTTTTTAGAAAACCCTATATAAGGCAAGCCATCGGGCGTGCAGGGCCTGAAGCCATACCAAATATCTTTTTCAGCAGGCACCTGTAGCTGTATGCCGGGGAAGAAATCCCGCACACCATTTACAATACCTTCAACACGTTTAATATTAATTTTATCGTTTACAGGCGCTATTTCCATAGTACCTCCGTAACGCATGCGGCCACCCATTGGCGTAATAGCCACCCTGGCCTCGCACAATATAGCAGGCACATTCAGTTTTTGTTCCGGGTGTTCAAACGTAAAGGAGTAGCCTTTGCCCGGCATAAGTGGTATAGAAACACCCGCCATTTTGGTTAGCTGCGGCAACCAGGAGCCGCCCGCCATTACCACCACATCGCCTTCCTCCTCGCCTGCTGCGGTAACTACTTTTTTTATTTTGCCTCCTTGTGTTACTATTTTCTCAACTGCATGGCCTGTTTTAAAAACCACGCCTGCAGCCTTTAAGTGTGCAATTAACTGTGGTATTAACTGGTTAGGGTATAAATGCGCATCGCAACGGTAATGCACTGCGCCAAGGGCATTTATCTGCGTTTCAGGCTCAAGTGCCTGCAAGGCCGCTTTATCCAGCGCTTCTACATCCAGCCCCATCGCCTGTGCTTTTTCAGCCAGGTGAACTTCCTCTTCGCCTACTTTCTCCGTTTTGTAGTACATCAAAATACCCTTTTTCTCCATAGCAAAACCAAAGCCTGGGCTGGCGGCCAGCTCCTCGTACAATGCTTTGCTAAAAAGGTTTATATCGCGCAGGGGAACTGCAGAATTTTCAAGGTGCTGCGGGGTGGCGCTCTTAATAAACTTAAGCCCCCAGGATATAAGGTCAAGGCTAAGGGACGGCTTTACATAAAAAGGGCTGCGGCTGTTAAACATCCACTTTATGCCCTGCGATACCATACCTGGTGCTGCAAGCGGCACAAAATGACTGGGTACTATCATACCCAGGTTGCCGTAGGAGCAACTGTCGGTTAAATCGGTTTTGTCAATAACAGTAACATTCCAGCCACCCTGCTGCAGGTAATATGCGGCGCTAAGCCCCATTATACCGCCCCCTATTATGATTGCCTTACCAGCCATTGTTGTTAGTTTTAATAAAACCCATCGCCCGTGGAGTTTTATCCACAGGCGATGGCAATATATTGCTTTGTACTAAAATTGTAAATCGTAAGGATTAAACCCAAACCGGCACTCCTGCGGCTAAATTACCTGGAAGCCGAATGCGTAAGGGTCATCCTCATCATCTATGCTAATGGTGTTGTAACCGTATATGCGCGCCCAGCCTTCAATACCTGGCCTAATGGCAGGCTTGCCCGCAACGGTGGTTTCTTCCTCAATGGTACCAATAAACTTTGAGCCGATAATGCTTTCGTGTACAAAAGCATCACCCTTTTTAAGTTTGCCCTTTGCATACCACTGCGCCATACGTGCCGAAGTACCTGTACCACAAGGGCTGCGGTCGATGGCTTTATCGCCGTAAAAAACCGCATTGCGTGCAGTGGAGGTTTCATCCAGCACAGCGCCGGTCCACAATATGTGCGAGCAGCCGTTAATGGTAGGGTTATCGGGGTGTACAAACGTATATTTCTCGTTAATACGTTTGCGCAGTTCCCTTGCCCAGGCTATCAATTTATCGGCACTATAATGTTCCAGCCCTTTAAAGTTTTTCTGCACATCTACAATAGCGTAAAAATTACCCCCATAACTAACATCCACCACCAGTTCGCCCAACTCGAGGCATTCAGCGGTTAAGCCTTCTGCCTCCAGGTACGAGGCTACATTGGTAAGCTTTACGCTTTTAACCTTTTTGCCTTCCTGTTTGTAGCTTATCAGTACCAGCCCTGCGGGGGCTTCCATACGTATAATGCCTGGTGTTTTGGGCGTTATCAAACCCTCTTCCACGGCAATGGTAATGGTGCCAATGGTGCCGTGGCCGCACATGGGCAGGCACCCGCTTGTTTCAATAAACAATACAGCCACATCATTTGCTGGGTCGTGCGGCGGATAAAGTATGCTGCCGCTCATCATGTCGTGGCCACGCGGTTCAAACATAAGCCCCTTGCGTATCCAGTCGTATTCCTTCAAAAAATGCTGGCGCTTTTCGCTCATATTGCTGCCCTGTAAAAAAGGGCCGCCGCCAGCCACCAGCCTTACGGGGTTACCGCAGGTATGCGCATCTATACAAAAGAATTTTTTTGAAGCCATGTTTATTATTTTACAATAACAAAATTTAACCCCTTAAAGTTTAAACACTGCCTTTACCCTGTGAACACTAAATTACCAAACAGCTTTGCAGCACAGCATATTAACCTTAAACAATAAAATTTATAATACTGGCAGTACCGGCCTTGTGGCAATGGCTTTATTAATGATAGCCAATATGCTTTCCCTTTCAGCACCTTCAAGCAATAAACGCGGGGCACGTACATACTCGGTACCGATGCCTGTTTGTGTTGCAGCCAGTTTAATATACTGTACCAGCTTAGGCACAATATCAAGTTCCAGCACTGGTAAAAACCACCTGAATATTTCAACAGCTTCCTGGTAACGGCCAGCTTTCATAAGGTTAAACATTACCACAGTTTCCTTAGGGAAGGCATCTACCAACCCGGCCACTAAACCATCTGCACCAAGGGCTGTTTCTTCCAGCGCCAGGGTATCAACACCGCAAAGTATTTTATACCTGTTGCCAAAGCGGTTTTTCATGCGGGTTAAATTGGTTACATCCCTGGTTGATTCCTTAACAGCCTGTATGTTTGGTAAAGCAGCAAGCTCCTCAAACATATCAAGGGTAACTTCAATTTTATAATCGTAAGGATTGTTGTAAATCATAATAGGCAGCGATGTGCTTTGGGCCACAGCTTTAATAAAAGCTACGGTTTCCCTGTCATCGGCCTTGTAACGCTGCGGGGGCAACATCATTAAACCGTCTGCACCATTCTTTTCTGCCTCAATAGCGCAGTTTACAGCTACTTTGGTTGCCTGCTCTGCAATGTTTACAATTACAGGTAAGCGGCCATTCAATACCTTTTTAGCAAAAAGCAGCAGCGCTGTTTTTTCTTCGGCAGTTAAAGTGCTGGCTTCGCCCAGTGAGCCGCCAATGATAATACCTGCCACACCGGCTTCTGCCTGTGCTTTGATGTTTATTTCAAAAGTATCAAAATCGATACTGTCATCACTGTAAAATGGAGTAAGCATTGCAGGATAAACGCCTTGCCAGTTAATTGTGCTCATACGGTTTTTTATTAGTGATGCAAAATTACGCCTGCAACAAAGATGCTGTTGATTTTAAATGCCTGTTTATTTACAAATTTTACCCTAAAACACCTAAAGTTTGGCTTTACTATGGCAATTTACAAGTATTATATACTCCCAGGGGCCCTATTCTTTTACCCTTTGCCGGTGTTTGCGGATGTCCCCAGCCGCGCGTTGTTTAACCGTGCAAACCTGTGCCGGGCACGATACTGCACAATGGCATTACCTGCTTCAATAGCCTGAATAACAATGGTTAGCACCTGATACTTCGTAAATAAGCGCGCTTACACCCGCTTAATAATTACAAATTGCCGCGTGTTTACAAAGCAACATGCCAAGTGGCTGTAAAACAACACCTCAAAAATATTTATTGCCAAACCAGATTAATAGGTATACCTTCATTAAGTTAATTTGAGTTACACTGCACTCAGTAAGTGATATTTTCCGCTAAGCATTCATTGTGCTAAGAGTCAATTTTATTTTGCTCTGCTTTTTTTCTCAAGTATTTTCAAAAAAATTAATTTCATACAATGAACATTTATGTGTCGAACTTAAGCTTCTCAATTACTGATGAAGACTTACTGGCTGCGTTTAAAACTTATGGCGATGTAACTTCTGCAAAAGTTATCATAGACAAATTCAGCAACCGCAGCAAAGGCTTTGGTTTTGTTGAAATGCCTAATGATGAGGCTGCCGAAACAGCTATTAAAGAATTAAACAATACACACATGGACAACAGGGCCATCAATGTTTCTGTTGCCAGGCCCAAAGAAGACAGGCCAAGTGGTGGCGGCGGCAAACGCCCTTACACAAATTCAAGGTGGTAAAATATTAGGTTATCTTAATAGTTTTAGAGGGGCGTTTTGCAACGCCCCTTTTTATTTTATACCCCCAAAGCAAAGCGGCGCTACATAAAATACTGTAACGCCGCTTTGCTTTGAGGGGTGTTAACCTTTATACTATTTCAGCGGTAATGGCTACCGGGGCAATTTTAGGTTGCATATTTTTTATCCTGATAATATGCAGTTTATGCATACCCTGCATAATTAAATAACCTGCATCAAACTCAAACCATTTTACAGCATTGTTTGGGCGCGCAGGGTTTTTGTGATGGTTGTTATGATAAGCCTCGCCCCAAAACAATACATCAACAGGCAATATATTTTTAGAGGTGTTATCCATTTTATAATTTTCGTAACCAAACTTGTGTGCCCACCAGTTAACAGCAGCACCTTGTACACTGCCTATCATAATGGTAAAAGGCAGGAACAGATACATCCACCATGCGGTTGCAAAATGTATATATATTGCAACATATATAGCCATCCAAACCAAGCGGGTTATCCAGTTATGGGCAATTTTATCAAACGCTTTCCACTCAGGCAGGTTATGCTTATATTTCTCTTCCACTAATGTTTTACCAATAAATATGTCGCGATAACTGTTGCGCGTTTGCAACATAGTAGCCCAAAAGCCCGGCGAATTAAGCGGTGAGTGAGGGTCTTCTTCATCATCAGTATGTGCATGGTGCAGCCTGTGCATAATACCATAAGCATTGGCACTTATGTACGAGGAGCCTTGTGTTAAAAAGCAACACACATAAAAAAACTTTTCCCAACCTTTTGTCATAACAAACAAACCATGGGCTGAATAACGGTGATGAAAGAACGATTGAAAAAACAAAGAGGCATACCAATGTAACAGGATAAGGATTAACAGTATCATTTAAATTGTTTCCGGTGAATGTAGGCTTAATAACCTGCCAAACATATTTTGTAAGCACCAAACAGCTTAAAATAAGTATAAAATTTTGCCAATACTATTTTTTAAAAAAATGCATGTGCTTAACCACAACAAATAGAAAAAACAACAGGCAAAAAACCTTGTTGATGATGTTACCAAACATTGCCAATAGCAATATTGGCTAATAAGTTCTCCACCTTTTTAAGCCCTCTTCCATTTTTATATATACATGTTGTTTAAGCCTGCTTATATCTTTCATAGTATAACCATCCACAGAAATCTCCTCTAAAAAAATGCACCTGCATTTACCTGGCGTAAGCTCGAACAATCCCCTGTAGTGCATGCGCTCCAAAGTATCAATAAACAACACAGGCTTTATAGGCGTTTGGGTTTCAATAGCCACCCTAAAAGCTCCATCATAAAACTCTTTCAGCGGTTTGCCTGTTTCATTAAAAGTGCCCTCAGGAAAAATAAATATAGAAATACCTTTTTGCAATGCGCTTTTTAATGCCCTTATGCTTTTAGCCCTTTTTTCCGGGCTGCTCCTGTCTACAAGTATTACAGCCAACCGGTAAATAATACCAAATACAGGGTATTTAACCATTTCGTGCTTGCCTAATACACGCACCGGCTGGTGCAGGCAACGCACTATGCACGGTATATCCATGTACGATATGTGGTTGGCAACAAATATGTATTGCGCCTGGCGGTTATGGGGCGCTTCATATATTTCCTTATGGCGTATACCCGTAAAAAAATACCACGCCCTGGCCCACCAGTTACAAATAACATACACCATATTACCCCCTTTTAACTTGCCGAACAATGCAGAAAGAAGGGCTAACACCACTACTATAAACATTAAGGCAACAAACCAAAAAATAGCGTACATGCAGTATAATATCTGCAAAAAACGGATAAGGCCTTTCTTTTTACCACCGGCATTGGCAACTGCTTTTGCCGGTTTGTTTACATCTGCATTCATATAAATCTCCTAAACGGTATGCTGCTTTTACAATACTCTATTTTATTTAAACCATGCAACCTGATGGCTCAATTATACAAACGTAATACAGTTTAAATAAACGTACGTACGCCAGATTGTGCGTAGGTTTCCCTAAACTCTTTCGGGGTGCAGTTTTTACGCTTTTTAAAAATACGGTTAAAGTTGCTCATATTGTTAAACCCGCATTTGTAGGCTATTTCGGTAATATTGTTGGTTGTTTCAATAAGCATGCGGCTGGCATGGCCCAGCCTTATTTCGTTAAGCATATCAATATACGTTTGCCCTGTACGCGCTTTAAAAAAACGGCTGAAAGCAACCTCCGTCATTAACGCCAGCTTCGATACTTCGGCAAGAGTAACCGTTTTATCAAAATTCTGGTTCATATATTCCATTACCTTTTCTACGCGCCTGCTGTTGTAGGAGAAGTTTTCAGAATTGGCAAAAGAGGCATCCGAAAGCATCTTCATATTGCGCGATATGGAAAGGTCGTGAAGGATTGACATGAGTTCGAGCACAGAATCAAAACCATGTTTTTGCGGCAGCTCCAGCAGGCGGGGCATAATACCCTGCACCGTTTCTTTTGAAAACAAAATACCCCTGGAGGAGCGCTCAAACATACTTTTTATAAAACCTAGCTGGTTTCGGCGCAGCAGCTTATCGTCAAAAAGGTCCCGGTGAAACTGTATCGTAATTTCTTTTATCTCTTCACTTTTGCAATTGTGGGTAAACCATCCATGTTGCAGGTTAGGGCCAACAAGCACCAGTTCAAGTTCAGTTATCTCGCCCATGTGGTCGCCAATAATGCGTTTAGCACCTTTGGCATTCATTATAAAATTCAGTTCAAACTCGTCGTGGTAATGCAGCGGAAAATCGAAATTGTGTTTAACGCGCGAAAAAATAGTGAGGCAGTCACTTTGGGTTAGTGGTATAATTTCCCTTAACAGTTGGGCAGGCATAATCGTTTTTTGTTTAATTCAATAGGCAAAATACGTTTAAAAATAATAATTTATCATATTAATATATCAAAAAAGTATTTATTTAACTTAAAAACACTAACCGACAGCCTGTTGAAAACAAAGGGTTTGAAGCCAAGTTGGTTTAATAAAGGTTTAATAAAGCATTACAATAGCTAAAATAATACTTACTTCTATTTAAGATTGATGTTACTTTTGGCTAATAAACAACTACCCTGTTTAGTCAGGTTATTTAACGGAGAGGGATGCCAGCCAATAATGCGCACTGTGTAACAAACTTATTAATTTACAGGCAGATATAATAAAATACATTTATTCGCCTGCACAAACCGTGGCAAAGCGCGGCAATATAATTTACAGCTTTAGCTGATGGTTAAATAGCAGGGCAATTAAAAAAGGCTGGTTAAACAATAATGCTGCAACAAATAACTTTTGCTAAAAGGCCACATGAATGTACAAACAAGCACTAAAAATACTAGCCATAATGGCTTTGCAGGCAAGCATTAGCGGCCACGTTTTTGCCCAACCAACGCTTGCCGATAAACAGGCTACCAGGCAAACAGTACAGTTATACAACAACCTGCAAAAGCTGCTTAACAAAGGGTACATGTTCGGCCACCAGGATGACCTGGCTTATGGCGTTGGCTGGAAGTACGAGCCTGGCCGCAGCGATGTAAAAGATGTTACCGGCGATTACCCGGCCATTTATGGCTTTGAACTTGGGCGGCTGGAGGCTGACCAGCCCGTTAACCTTGACAGTGTGCCTTTTGATAAAATGAGGCAGTACATACAAATCATTTACAAGCGTGGCGGCGTGGTAACATTAAGCTGGCATTTAAACAACCCGCTTACCGGCAAAACAGCCTGGGACCCCTGCCCCGGCACGGTTGCCGCCATTTTAGACAGTGCTAAAACCCATACACTATACATTAGCTGGCTGAATAAAATAGCGGCTTTTATCAGCAGCCTTAAGGGTGAAAATGGCGAAGCTATACCTATTATCTTCCGCCCGTTTCACGAGCTTAACGGAAGCTGGTTTTGGTGGGGCAAAAACAATTGCACTGCGGCGGAACTAATAAAACTGTACCGTTTTACTGAAACATATTTAAGGGATGAAAAACAGTTGCACAACCTTATCTACGCTTACAATACCGACAGGTTTGCTACTGCTGAAGAATACATGGAGCGCTACCCCGGCAATGAGTGGGTTGATATAATTGGCTTTGATATTTACCAGCGCAAAACCGGCGAAGAAGGCAACAGGCAGTTTGCACAGGAACTTGATAAAACGCTTACTACGCTGGAAGCCATTGCAGCACAAAACAGTAAAATACCGGCCCTTACTGAGTTTGGCTATAATGGGCTGCCCGACAGCCTTTGGTGGACAAACGTTTTTGCCAAAGGGCTTAACAACCATAAAATAAGTTATGTATTGGGCTGGAGAAATGCGGGGCTAAAGGACGCTGGTAATTACGAGTATTATGTGCCGTACAAAGGCCAGCAGTCAGCGGCGGATTTTGTACAATTTTACAAACTGCCCCAAACCCTGTTTCAGAAAGATGTATCAAAAGCAAAATTGTATAAATAGCAGTTCTTTAAATAGCAGGTTAATTAATTGTATTAAATTTTTTGTTCGTTCTAGTCATTTATAACAAGCGAAGACCTGTAGTTTCTACTTCGGGCAACCTTATGTTTTTCCAGGCAAAAATAGTGCGAGGCTAAAGTTTTTTATTAGCCCTCACCATGCTGCAATCATTATAACAGCAGCTTATTTTTGTTAGCGGGTAAAACAATTACTTAACAACCAGATTGTAAAAAAAGCCGGATGAAATTACAGTTTATTGATGTTGCCATAATACTTGCCTACCTGGTGGCCATGCTGCTGATAGGATGGCTGCTGCGTAAAAAAGCAAGCCTTAATAAAGAAAACTACCTTATGGGTGGTAAATCGCTGCCCTGGTATTTACTGGGCCTTAGCGATGCCTCTGACATGTTTGATATAAGCGGCACCATGTGGATGGTGGCCCTGTGTTTTGTGTACGGCCTTAAAAGCATTTGGGTGCCCTGGTTGTGGCCCGTGTTTAACCAGGTGTTTATGATGATGTTTTTATCAAAATGGCTGCGCAGGTCAAACGCAACAACGGGCGCAGAGTGGCTGCAAACAAGGTTTGGTGCAACAGGCAAAGGGGTAAAAGCATCACAAATCATCGTCATTACGTTTGCCTTAATTGGCTGCCTTGGCTTTTTAGCGTATGGCTTTATTGGCCTGGGTAAGTTTATTGAAATATTTGTACCGTGGGGTGAAGTTAAACAGTATGTACCCTTCCAGGTTTCAGCCAAATATGTGCCGCATTTTTATGGCATCATCTTTACCCTGTTCGCCATGTTCTATTCTATATTAGGCGGCATGCACAGCATTGTACTGGGCGATATGATTAAGTACATTATTATGACGGTTGCCTGCGTTGCCATAGGCGCTATTGCATTGCAGCACCTTAGCGGGCAGGCACTTAATGTACCCATCGGGTGGAACAACCCGTTTTTTAGCTGGCACCTTAATTTAGACTGGGGTAAAATAGCAGCAGATGCCAATAAAAAAATAGCCGACGACGGGTACAGTTTATTTGGCTTATTTTTTATGATGATGTTGCTTAAAGGCGTTTTCGCATCGCTTGCGGGGCCAGCACCCAATTACGATATGCAAAAGGTATTAAGTACGCGCAGCCCAAAAGAAGCCTCGAAAATGACGGGGTTTGTAAGCATTATTTTACTGCCTGTACGCTACACCATGATTATTGGTTTAACAGTGCTTGCACTGCTGTATTATAACCAGTTAAACCTTAAAGGCCCCGATGGCGTTACTGACTTTGAAAGGATATTACCTGCTACCATTAACAACTATCTGCCCACCGGCATATTGGGCATAGTGCTAACAGGTTTACTGGGCGCTTTTATGGGCACCTTCAGCGGTACACTTAATGCAGCACAGGCATACATTGTAAACGATATTTATTTAAAACACATCAACCCAGGCGCATCAACCAAAAGAACCATTTCTATGAACTACATAGTGGGCATACTGGTTGTTGCAGTAGGCGTGTTCTTTGGCTTTTTAGCCACCAATGTAAACGATGTGCTGCAATGGATTGTGGGTGGTTTATATGGCGGTTATGTAGCGGCAAACTGTTTAAAATGGTACTGGTGGCGTTTTAATGCCAATGGATTTTTTTGGGGCATGGCCATAGGCATAGCCGGTGCCATGGTTATGGCAAAATTTGTACCATCGCACCTGCAGTTATATATGTGGCCTGT
>CAZRDD010000127.1:0-11770 GCA_964598675.1 uncultured Parafilimonas sp. | reverse complement strand
GGGCAGGTAAAGCATGTATTTTTTGAATATCTTCCTGCGAAGACTGTAATAGCATGCCCTTCATACAAAGGTTATAGCCTGCGTCAGCCATTTGTGCTGAAACTGTATCGAACCTGGTATCAAGAAAGCCAACAGGTATATCCTGCTGTTTTATGTAGCAGGATGCAAAGCGGTTAATTGAAACAGGTTGTATATTAAGTTGCCAGGAAGGCTGTGTGTAGCGTATAAATTTGAAAACCAAAGGGTTAGTTTTTATTTAAAAGATTATAATATGTTTCTTCAAAAATGCTGGTTTGCTTTTCTATGGTAAACTGCTCCAAAATTCTTTGGCGGGCATTTGTACCTAATCGTTTTCTCTTTTCAAAGTGGCCTATCGTTGACAGCAAATGGTTTGCAAGGGTATCACTATCGTAAACCTCTGCCAGCATGCCATCAACATTATGGGTTATAACTTCGTCCATACCGCCGCTGCGTGTTGAAACAACCGGCAGCTCCATGCTCATGGCTTCCAGTGCTACATTGGCTATACCTTCGTAAACACTGGGAAGAAAGAAAATATCGGCGGTATTATAAAGGGCTATTATCTCTTCGCGGTTTTGAGCGCCTGCCAGTTGTACGTGATGCTGCAGGTTCATTTGATGGATGTGAAAGATAATTTCTTCTCTTTGGGTACCATCACCAACAATAATCCATAAAAAATCCTGAAAATGTTCTTTCAGCTTTTTTATGGTTAATAAACCAGTTAAATATCCTTTTTGAAAAGTAAATCTGCCAACGCTTAATATTTTTATGTGATTGTTAGCCGTATAAGGCTGTGAGCGTTTAAAAAGGCCCGCATCTATGCTGGGAAAATTGATAAATATTTTTGACGGGTTATTACAGTAGGGGAGGATGGTATTTTTCATATCCCCCGAAACGCAGTGAATGGCATCTACCTGGTTAAATAGCTGCTTTATGCTTTCTCTTCTTTGTTCGGAAACAAGCAGCTTAACTTTTTCTGCCGACCCACGGCAACTTACCAGGGTTTTAGCCTTAACGCTTTTAAACACCGGTAAAAATAAGGCACCTATGCCCGAAAATTCAGCATGAATAATATCAAGGTTGTACTTGTTAATATAATGTAGCCTTGCACTGGTGCTGATAAACTTTTTAAATTCTTTTCTTTCTTCATCCTTACCCAAAAGCAATTTAAACGGGTGAGATACCGCATATTTGGTCACTGCCATTTTTGTAATGGCTACTATTTTAACACTGGTATTGCCGCCGAATAACCTGTTTAAAAGCACTTTGTTTATGCCATCGCAAAAAACAATTACCTGGTGCCCCCTTTGGGAAAGCTGAAGCACTTTGTTTGAGATAAAGGTTTCGCTGATAGCGGGAAATGAAATGGTGATAATACCTATTCTCAAGCAGTAAGTGTTTTATTGTTTAAGTGAAATGCCTCCCAGTTAACCAGTGAATACAACGACCATATAAACCAACTCCAGTCGGCTTGGCCATCCATGTGCTGCTTTATTATTTGTTCTGTAACTGTTTTATTAAACAGGAAGGCCAGGCGTGGCGGCATATCCATTATTTTTTCTGTAACATCTTTTTTCAAGTCTTTACGCATCCACTCTGCCATAGGTATTACAAATCCTTTTTTGGGCTTCATTACAAGCTCTCTGCTCGTTTTTTCTATTAGCATATTTTTCAGGGCCATTTTGCCCGCATCACCTTTAATACAGTCTTTGTACGAGTAACCTGTACTAATATCAATTACCGGGTTACTTAACAAAGGCACCCTTACCTCAAGGCTGTGGTACATGCTGGCCCTGTCTACCTTTAGCAATATGCGTTGCAGGTGTATATCGGTTTCTAACTTCCTAACCATGTTCATAAAATCTTCATCGCTCTTCAAGGTTGCACCGGCATTGCCTTTTAAGGCTGCGTAATAATAGTCATCGGCAGCATCCTCTTTAAAAACCTTAGTAAGCCACTCCTGTGCGCCGGTTATGTAAAGGGCATGATAGTAATAGGAAGTAAAATCTTTCTCGTTCCAATGCCTGGCCAATGTAATGCTCGACCGTTTTTTTATTTTACGTGCCAGCAATGCTGCCTTACGGCTAACGGGGGAGTGCCTGTATAAGCCGATATTTTTAAGTGCGGTAATATTGCGTTTATACCCCCAAAATAGTTCGTCGCCGCCATCGCCGCTCAAAGCCACCGTTACTTTTTGCTTTGCAAACTTAGACAGCATTAAGGTTGGCAGCGATGAAAAATCAGCAAAAGGTTCACTAAAAGCGCTTGTGTTTTCATCAATCAGCCCAAGAAGGTCCCGTGGGGTGAAGAATTTACAATCATGGTTGGTATTGAATATTTGTGCAAATTGTTGCGCCGCATCCGATTCATCCATTTCATGGTCTTTAATGCCAATGGTAAATGCGTTTACCTTCCTGTTTTGGTTGGCAAACCATGTTACCAGGGTACTGTCAACCCCGCCAGACATAAATGTACCCAACGGTACATCGCTCACCAACTGGCTTTGTACCGCGTTATATATGGTTTCTTCAAGGTTATTTATATTGGTATGGCTTTGTACACGGGGATAATCGTAGTACCGGGTTTGCTCAATTTTGCCATTTTCAATGGTATAATAATATCCGTGCAGCAGCAGTTTGGTGTTATTAAGCGCCCCCATATTTTCAGGCACATAGCCTAGCGACAAATAAGAGCCTATAGCCCCGGCGTTAAGAGATTCACTTTTGAAAAAAGGATGATTAATAATATGGTCGTATTGCGAGCTGTAAACAACGCCCTGTGGGGCATGGCCTATGTAAAGAGGCTTTATGCCCAGCCTGTCTCTGGCAAGCAGTAAGCTGTTTTTTCTAATGTCGTAAAATGCTATTGCAAAAATACCATCTGCAAGGCGCAGCGTTTCATCTGGCCCCAGGTGCATGAAGGCGTAAAGCAATATTTCGGTATCGGTAGTTGACCTGAATGAAGAGCGGTAGGGGCGGAGGGCCTGTATTAACTGGCCCGTATTGTAAATTTCGCCATTAAAACTAATGCAGTAATGCCCGCAGTCCGACAGCATAGGTTGGTTACCCGCCGGGCTTAGGTCGCGTATGGCCAGCCTGCAAAAACCCGCAATATAGTTTTCATTATTGTCCCATAGGCATTGCGAATCTGGCCCACGGTGTTTCATGGTGGTTAAGCAACGGGCATAATAGTCTTTTTCAAGGCTGCTTTTTTTGTAAAGATACATTCCCGTTATTCCACACATAATTATGCTAAATTTTTTTTTGTAATTGACTGTCTGATATTGCTAATGCATACACATCCCTGAATTTTTTGGCAATAACATCCCAGGTAAAGTTTTCCTGAAATTTTTTATGGCCATTCATTCCCATCTCTTTTCTCAAAAATTCATTATTAAACAACACTTCAAGTTTATTTGCAAGACTGCTATGGCTACCGGGCTCAAATAAAAGTCCATCGCTGCCATCCTCAATAAGCGATGCTACTGCACCTATACCTGCACCAATAACCGGTTTGCCAAAGCTCCAGGCTTCCAGAAAAACAACGCCAAATGATTCTTCGGTTGATGGAAGCACCAACACATCTGTAATGCGTAGTATCTCCGTTTTTTTAAGGTCGGTAATGTTTGTAAACAGCCTTATGCATTCGCCAGGCCCTGCCAGTGTCTGTAGCACAGCCGTATAGCTACCTGCTGCCCCACAAACAAACAAGATAATATTTTTATATTTTTCCCTTAATTGAGAAAACGCTTTTATAAGTACAGGTATACCTTTAAGGGCTTCCTGCCTGCCTATGAATGTTATAACAATGGAGCCTCCAGTTATTTCGTATATGGCTTTTAGCGCATCATCTGTAACAGAAAAGTCTGCTTTTGACAAAATATCACTGCCTGCACCAATTACTACAATTTTGTTTTCTTTAAAGCCTAAGTTTACAAGGTAGTCTTTTTCAAACCTGGTATTGGCAATATAGTAATCTGCTGCCTGTATCCTCTTTTTATAAAGTGTTGAAAGCTGGGTATTATACAGGTGAGGGGCGCCATACAGTACAAAAGGCTTAGGATGTTTTGTGAATTTTCTCCAGGTTGGATACCAGCAAAAAAGGTAGTGAATTGAGGAAGCACCAATAACATCTGCCTCCAAGGAAGCCATTGCCTTAAACATAGCTGGCGAAACCGGGCCGGAGAGAAAGGCATATAAAAAACCCGGAAGTGGCTTTTTGAAAACCCTTTTTATAGCCCTTGCAATAAGTTTAATAACCGGCTTATGTATTTTTAAAAAGGAAAATCGTTTTACCAAAACCCCGTTTATAACTTCTTGCCGGGGCGATATTTTCTCAAATTTTTGCCTGTTAGGCCCATAAAGAGAATTTGAGGTGAGTACGGTTACCTCATCTTTATAATCCTCTGTAAAAATTTCTGAAATTTTTTTAAGGGTATGTTGTGTACCACCTACCGAGGGATGATAGTTTTGCGTTACATGCAGTATCCTCATTCTTTAAAAACTTTTTAGTGCCTGCTGTTTTTGCTTATAAGCCCTGTTAAAATTGTCTATCCCCAACAAGTAGGCATCCCGGTACTTTTTTACAATAACCGGCCAGGAAAAATGTTCAGTTGTTTTTGTATAGCCATTCTCGCCAAAACTATCCCTTACGCTTTTATCAACAGTTAGTTGTTTAATTTTTGCAACAAGGTCTGCGGTATCGCCCGCATTGAATAAAAGACTGTCTTTACCGTTTGATAACAAGGAGGCTATAGCCCCCATGTTTGTACCAATAACCGGTTTTTTGCAGGCCCAGGCTTCCAGAAAAACAACGCCAAACGATTCGCTTTGCGATGCAAGTACAAAAATATCCAATGCATTAAAAATTATTGGTTTCTCTGCATCAGTAAAATCTTCAACAAGTATAATGGGCAAATGCTCGCTGGCCATTACAGCTTTTATTTCCGGTACATACTCCGTTGTACCGCCAGCCAGCAGCAGTTTTATATTTTTATTCTCTTTATAAAGCTGCCTGTAAGCATCAAGCAAAATAGCCACACCTTTACCTTTTACAAGCCTGCCAATAAAGCCAATAACTACATCAGTTTCTGTAATGCCATGCTTAGCCTTAAAAGCTGCTATTTCCCCGGCAGGGGTCTGAAAAGCCGAAATATCAATACCCGTACCCACGTTTACAATTTTAGATGGGTTAACGCCATGCCCAATAAGTACATCCATTTCGTATTGGGTATTGGCTATATAGCAGTCACAAGCCCTGGCTTTTACAAGCGAAGGGTGATTTTCGTTGGTAAATTTTTGATGCAGATGAATGGCCCCATATAAAACAAATGGCTTGGGCCGTTTGGTTTTAAAGCGCCACAAAGGGTAGTTGCAAAAGTTGTAGTTAATGGTGGTAGCCATTATAACATCTGCTGCAGAAGTATTCATGGCTTTATCAATAGCTGGGCTGTCTAAGGAATATCTTAAAGAAGATATTCTTTCGGGCAGCTTAAGCCCTGTTATTTTAATAAGTGCCTTATTTGTGTATTTAATTAATGGGTAATGCCAGCGGTTAAAAGGGTAGCGGTTAATTAATACGTTGCCTATAAATTCTTGCGAAGGTTCTATTTTTTTAAACAACGGCGACTCCGGGCTGTACATGGAATTGGTGGTGCATACAGAAACCTCATCGTGATAATATTCAACCAGCTTTTCTGAAACATGTTTCATGGTATATTGCGGCCCCCCTTTTGATGGGTAATAATTCTGGCAAACGTGCAATATCTTCATGCGTAAATACCTTTTATATACAGTTATTATTTTAAGCGAATCAATTTTTAAAGCTACCCCTGTTTGTAAAAAGCCTTTATAGCTTCCGCTACCGCCAATACCTGTGTATTTGTTAAGCCGGGATAAAGCGGCAGACTAAGGCAGTTATTGGCAAGTTTGCTTGCAACAGGAAAATCATCTGCCTTGTGGCCTAAATGCGCGTAGGCTTTTTGCAAATAAGGTGGTACCGGGTAATGAATTAATGTGCCAATACCTTGCTGCTTTAAATATGCCTGCAGTGTATCTCTTTTATCGCACTGTATTACATAAAGATGGTATACATGGGTTGCACCTTTTGCAACAAAGGGTAACGTTATTTGAGATACTTCTTTAAGCGATTGATTATACCAGGATGCTATTTGCTGCCGTTCCTCCGTAAATTGCAGCAGGTACTTTAACTTAATTGAAAGGAACCTGGCTTGCAGTTCATCGAGGCGTTGATTATAGCCAATTATTTCGTTATAATATTTTTCTTTGCTGCCATAGTTGCGCAGCATTTTTGCTTTTTCGTAATATTCCTCATTATCGGTAGTAACAGCACCGCCATCGCCCAGCGCACCAAGGTTTTTACCTGGGTAAAAGCTTGCTGCATTAATATGCCCAAAGCTGCCGGTAATTTTGTTGTTGTAAAATGCACCATGCGCCTGCGCATTATCTTCCACCACAAATAAGTTATTTTTTTGGGCAAGCAGCATAATACCATCCATTTCGCAGGCCTGGCCGTACAAGTGTACGGGTATAATGGCCTTTGTTTTTGGAGTTATGGCCTTTTCAATATTTTCCGCAGCTATATTAAAGGTATTAGCATCGGGTTCAGCAAAAACAGGCGTAGCGCCTGTATATGAAACGGCAAGTGCCGTGGCTATATAAGTATTAGAGGGTACAATAACTTCATCGCCGGTGCCTATGCCCAAAACTTTAAGGCCGATATGCAGTGCATCAAGGCCGTTGCTTATACCTGCACTGTATTTGGTATGGCTAAAGGCAGCATACTCTTCTTCAAACTTATCCAGCCCTTTGCCCATAATATAATATTGGTCATCATAAAACCGGGCAAACATGTCTACAGACTCCTGCCTAAGCAGGCCATGCATATAGTTAAACGACAAAAACGGAATATTCATTTATTAAAAGAATGATTGGGTTATACAGTAGTGGAAACGGTAAAATAAAATTTAAAATACTTATTGTGCTGAATGGCGTTTTCTAACAATAAAACTGCTGTCCGTATAAACAACATCTGGAAAATATACAGGTGCTTGCGGATATGCTTGTTGCTCACTTACAGGAAGCAATATGTATTTAACATTGTATTTATCAAATGCAGGCTGCAGGTTGTTATTAGTATTAAGGCCAGCCAGCATACTGTCAGCATCGGCCTTTCTATCCAGGTAACTTATATATGGGCTGGAGTAGTATGTGTTGGCTACCACCATTTTTCTGCCAGAAGCCATTACTGGAAAAATAGCCTGGTCCATTTTACAAAGTACAACATCGTTAATATCCGTATTCTTTTTTAGCCAGGTATAAATATTCATATCCGCATAAGCGCCCTGCTGTTTTTCAAGGGTATTTGTTCTAAGCAGTGTAAACTCTTTGCGCCTGTAATACCTTGGGGCGCGTACTGCGACCATTACCATTAATACAGCATAAAATATGGCAAGGTAGCTTAGCTTTAGTTTGCCACCCCATCTGCTGAATACCCAAGTAATAATTTGCCAAAAACCGATGCCGAAAAGTATAGATTCGGCGCTTTTAACACAAAAAAATGCATCGCTGGAGGGTACAAACCCTGGCAGAATGATATTGTATTTTGTACGGAGGAATACTATTGAATATACATAAAAAAATATTGCTGCGGAGCAAAACACCCAATATAAAACGATACGTTTGGCAATTTGAGGAAGTGTTTTGTTTTTAATAAGGCATACAAGCCCCACCATTGCAATAACAAAATATACATTAACCGTTTCCTTAAAAAGAATGGAGGCCTGTTCAGGCTCCAGTATAAATGCAACCCATTGCATTGGGTCTACATTTTTTATATGGTAATGGTAGTGTACAAATACACTGTATAATAAGGGAGAGCCTGTTAATAGCAGGGCAAATGAAAACAGCAACCCCCGTGTAATAAGTTGTTTAAAAGAGATTTCCTTCTTAATGAAAGCATGTAAAAAGCAACAAATAAGCACAATGCAAAACAAAAATGAGGGTGCACTGTGTACCAAAAACAATATGCCTGCAAAAAAGCCAAGTAAAAGGTAATTAAGGTTTTTATTGCCTGGTAAAGTTTTGTTAGTAAAAGCAATAATCAGGTAAAAGGGTACCTGCGAAAAGCATAAAGCCAGCCATATATAGGTGTAGCCAGAGGTATGTTCGGCATACTCGTTACCGCACACAAAAAACATGCACGCCACTGCAGTGGCCAAAGCAATTTTGGGGTTAAAAAGTTTTAGGCCCATGTAATAAATACTAATGGGTATAAGCGGGCTAAAAAATTTGCCAATATGTGTTACCACTATGTTCATTGGTAAACCTGTTATGCGGCATACAAATGCATCTATGGCCGGTAACAATGGGTTATACCACAAAAGTTCATTTTGATAAGTGGGGTCTTTGAGATACAAACCGTGCAACATGTTTTCTGCAATAGACATATCCCTGAAGTCGTCTTGTTCTACAGGCAATATCAGCCCGCGGGTTGCTTTTATTGCGCAGTAAAGCCCAAATAATATAAAAAGGCCGAGCAAACCCTGGTTTATCTTCTTTTCCTGCAAATCAAGTTTAAGCATATTGTTTTATTGGAATAATTTATAAAAAGGCTTTGTGCAAAGAGCCAGCATTTCTTTGTCGCCAGAGGAGTTGCCATAGCCAAATATTTCAGTATAACCGGCTATTGAAACTTCTGCCTTTATACGCCTTACTTTTTCTTCGCCTTTGCAGTTACGCCCCTCAATATGGCCAGTAAGTTTCCCATCCTGCTTTTTTAGCTTAGTGGCAATACACTCAATATTAAGCCTGTCGCACCAGAGTTTCAGGTAGTCTTCGGGCGAAGCCGAAACAATAATTACCCGGTGGCCGTTTTTCAGATGCCAGTTTATTTTTTCAACTGCTGAGGGAATAATAATGTCGTTTATTTTTTGGCTAACGTAAACTTCAGCAGCTTTATTAAAAGATGCAGCCCCCATATTTTTAAAAAACCAGGACAGATAAAATTCTTTTGTTTTTTGCGCGCCCAGTAAACCAATTTTTTGCAAAATTAATATCGGCGCTAAGCAGCATATACCGGTTAAAAACACAAGGCGGCCTTTTGCAAAAGCAGTAAAATGTAAAAGCGAATCTTTGGTTGAAATAGTACCATCAAAGTCAAAAAGAGCGAGTGTCATAGGTGGTATTTACGGTATGGCTTATTGGTTGTATTTAAAAAACTAAAAGCTGGTAGCCAGTTGTGCATCACCTTATGAAAATGATAAAACTGCCAAGCCATAAAAGAAAATTGGCCTGTAAAAAATGGTCTTTCAGTACTATTTTAGACGGGTTTGATGTACCCCCGTTTACAAACAATACCTGAAAATAACGCAGAAAGCCTGCAATTACGAAAATGATGTTGCAGTACAGGTATGGGTTATGAAAGTGTTTAATAATCTCGGGGCTTATGGTATATTGTATATAACAAACTATGGTAACCCCTGCCATTGTTACAATTGAATAGTTAAGCAACTCAAGGTTATAACCAGCAATGGAAGAGCGTGTTTTAACACCATCATCTTTTGCCAATACATCATCACGCCGTTTACCCAGCGCCAGGATAAGTGATAACAAAAAGGTCATAAGTGTTAACCACATGGATGGGGCTACGTTAATTAAAGCGCCACCTGCATAAACCCTGAAAACAAACCCTAGTGCAATAATGATAATATCCATAATTGCAAAGCGTTTTAAAAAAAGCGAGTAAAGGATATTAAGTACAAAATAGCATGACAGTATTATAGCAAAGGTTTTATTAAGCAAAAAAGAAAAAGTAAAACTGGTAATAAAAAGTGCCACCGCTGTTACTACAGCTGTGGGTACGGAGATTTTACCACTTGGTAATGCACGTTTACATTTAACAGGGTGTGCAGCATCCTCTTTTAAATCAGTAATGTCATTTATAATATAAATGCAACTGGCCGCGAGTGAATAAAGGATAAAACCAAGTAATGAAAGATACAATAAATGCATGTTGCGGAACTTAAACGAAAAGAACAACGGCGACAATACAAAAAAATTCTTTGTATATTGATTGAACCTTAATAAAGAAGCCCAGGCACCTATTTTTTTTACTAATAACATTAAGTTTTTTTTGGGGTGGATTACAAAAAATAGTCGTTCTTAAACTTCACTAACATCAGGGTTGTTTTTTAACCAATCTTCATAGGGCATGTTTTGCCAAGGCATACCTCTGTCAAAATTATATGGCCAGGGGTAGTGGGAGAGACCTGTTTCTTTTGATTTTAGTTCTCTAACATCTTTAACCGGTTTAGCTGGGTTGCCAGTTACTAACTGGTAGTCTGCAACCTGCCTGCTTACGATAGAACCCGCGCCCACCAGTACATGTTTGCCAATTTTTACCCCCGGCAACAAAACACTGAATACTGCTATTTGTGAATAGTCGCCCACGGTAGGGCCAACGCATATATTTGATGGGGGATGAGGGTCGTTGGTAAATACAACGTAAGGATACACAAAAACAAAATTGCCAAGCGTAGACTGTTGGCCAATATGCACATTGCTGTGCAGCCAGCAATAATCGCCAAAAGTAACATATCCCTGTATGTCAGATAAGGTACCTATCCGGCAATTCTTTCCAATATTGCAGTTTTCCCTAATGGTTACCCTGTGCCCGGTTGAAAAATTTTCTTTAAAATTATTGCCCGCATATATAATGCAATGGCTTCTTATTAAGGCGTTAGCGCCAATAAAAGTTGGCGGGTTGGTATATGATTCATCGGTATAGTAAGCATTTGTAGGTTCGCCAATAATACAATCATTAGCAATAATGGAATTGTCGCCAATTGTTACATTATCATAAATGGTTGTATTATCTCCAATTTTTACGTTTGTGCCAATGTTTGCCGAAGGGCTTATGAAAACATTCCGGTTGTTAAATTTCATGCGCTTGCTTTCTAAATTGTTTAAATTCGTTGTAATCTCTTATATATTCCGTGGCATCGTAAAAGTTGGATGCCAGTACAAGGCAGATGGCTCCAGAAGAGAAGTTTGAAATATCTCTCCAAATTCCTGGCTTGAGATATAAGCCAAAATAAGGGCGGTTAAGCTGGATGGTTCTTTTTATATTACCATCGTCTAAAATAATATCAAAACTCCCACTGGCGGCTATAATAAGTTGATGAAGCCTTTTGTGAGCATGGCCTCCACGGTCAGCGCCACCGGGTACATCGTACAAATAGTAAATGCGCTTAATATCGAAGGGAATATCTTTATCGCCTTGAATAGCCGTTATACTACCTGAAATATTTTCAATTTTTGGCAGGTGAATAATATTGCAATCGTATACTACTGGCAGCATTATTAATGTAAATTGTTTTTATAATCTGTAAAATCCCTTATGTAGTCCTCTGCTGAATACGGTGTACTTGCCGCAATAAGTGCCAATGAATTGGTTGAAAAATTTTCAATGTGCCTCCATACCATTTTGGGTACAAAAAGGCCATAATACGACCTGTTAAGATGAAACAGTTGTTCTTTGGTGCCATCATTCAACACCACATCAAAACTGCCCGACATTGCCACTATTACCTCAAAGGTGTTTTTAAAGGCATGGCCACCGCGCATACTGCCGCCTGGCACATCGTATATCCAGTAAACGCGCTTTATATCAAACGGTATTTCCTTAAATTGTTCCAAAACAGACAGGTTACCCCTGGCATCAAGAATTT
>CAZRDD010000126.1:0-11777 GCA_964598675.1 uncultured Parafilimonas sp. | reverse complement strand
CTGAGCGATGAAGTGCAGGCCAATTTTTGGATTATGAAAATGATTAACGATTCCATTGCTGTAAAAGTACCCGTAACAAAAGGGCTGGAAAACAAAACAAGTGTTGAAATTGTATCGCCGCCGTTAAGCCCGGCCGACAAAATATTGCTTACTGGTAATTATGGCCTGCCCGATACAGCAAACGTAAAATTGGTGAAGGAATAATCAAACGTTTTAATTATGCGCAATTTCTTTGTTTCCTATAAAAACCCCATTGCAGTTATTGTGGTAATGATACTGCTGGGTGGGGCATTTGCATATAACAAAATGCAAACGGCGTTGTTTCCCGAAATTACGTTCCCTAAAATAAAAATTATAGCAGATGCAGGCCAGCAGCCGGTAAAAAAAATGATGATTACTGTTACCCGCCAACTGGAAACAGCCATCAAGCAAATACCCGGCCTGCAAACCATACGCAGTACCACCAGCAGGGGCAGTTGCGAAATATCAGCCTTTCTTAACTGGGATGCAAATGTTGACTTAAGCCTGCAGCGGATACAGTCTAAAATAAACGAAATACGCAACGACCTTCCGCCTGGTGTACAAGTGACAGCAGAGCGCATGAACCCTTCCATACTGCCGGTAATAGGGTACTCGCTGGAAAGCAATACCCGGCCAGCCATTGACATGAAATTGCTGGCCATGTACACCATTAAGCCATTTCTTTCTCAGGTGGAGGGCGTATCCGAAGTAAGGGTGATAGGTGGCAAAACCAAAGAATACTGGCTTCAACTAAACCAGCAGAAAATGAATATGCTGGGCCTTACGCCTGATATGGTAAACACCGCCCTTGCACAAACAAATTTTATTCAGTCCAATGGCTATTTGTCCGACTACAGGTTAATGTATTTAACCGTTACCAACGCCTCAGTAAACTCAAAAGAGCAACTGGAAAATGTAGTGATAAGCAACAACAGCAGGCGTATTGTTTTGGTGAAAGATATTGCCGATGTGCAGATACAGGAGGCTAAAGAGTATATTAAAATTAATTCCAACGGCAAAGAAGGGATGCTGCTGGCGGTGATTAAACAACCAGACGCCAACCTGGTAGATATTTCGGACAGGATGGATGCCAAGCTGCGCGACCTTAGAAAAGTGCTGCCCAAAGATGTTACCATTAAACCATATTACATACAGGCCGATTTTGTGCGTGATGCTGTTAAAAGTGTAACCGACAGCTTGTGGACTGGGCTTGCCCTGGCCATTTTTGTGGCCATTCTTTTTCTGCGTTCAGTAAAGGCCAGTGCGGTAATACTGGTTACCATACCGGTTACCCTTCTGCTTACCATTATTGTTTTATTCGCTACAGGGCAAACACTTAATATTATGACATTGGGTGCTATAGCGGCAGCCATAGGGCTTATTATTGATGATGCCATTGTGGTAGTGGAGCAAATACACCGCACCCACGAGGAACACCCCGATGAACCATCGGTAACACTGGTGCAAAAAGCAATTCATTATTTGTTCCCTGCTATGGTGGGCTCCTCGTTAAGTACCATTGTAATATTCGTGCCTTTTGCTTTAATGAGCGGGGTGGCGGGTGCTTACTTTAAAGTACTCACCAACTCCATGATTATCACCCTGGTTTGTTCGTTTTTTGTTACCTGGCTTATGTTGCCGGTTATATACCTGCTGTTTTCCTCCAAAGCACCTAAGGCCTCAGCCAAAAAAATAAAACCCCATAATGTAACAAACCAGCGCTGGGTAGGCTTTTTTATTCGTAACCCGTTAATAAGCTTTGCCATTATTGCAGGGCTGGCTGTTGCTACTTGGCTTATTGTGCCTAAACTGCAAACAGGTTTTTTGCCCGAAATGGATGAAGGCAGTATTGTGCTGGACTACAATTCGCCACCGGGCACCTCGTTAGAAGAAACAGACCGCATGTTGCGCGAGGTGGAGAAAATTATTGTAAAAGTACCTGAAGTAGAAGCGTATTCAAGACGAACGGGTACCCAAATGGGCTTTTTCATCACGGAGCCTAACCGTGGCGATTACCTGATACAGCTAAAGAAAAACAGGAGCCGGAGCACCGATGAAGTGATAAGTGATATAAGGGGGCAGGTGGAAGGCTCGCAACCCGCCCTGCGCATTGATTTTGGGCAGGTTATTACGGATATGCTGGGCGACCTTACTGAATCTGTACAGCCAATTGAAGTAAAAATATTTGGCACAGACCTTAATAAACTGCACGAACTGAGTGAGCAAGTGGCAGATATTGTTGAAAAAGTGAAAGGCACTGCTGATGTGTTTAATGGTATTACTATTGCAGGCCCCTCCATTGATATACAGCCCAATTACACCAACCTGGCACAGTATGGTATTACCCCTGCAAACCTGCAGTTTCAGTTGCAAACAGCGCTGGAAGGCAATGTAGCAGGCACCGTTTACGATAAAGACCAGTTAAGCAACATACGTATGGTGTACCCCGGTAATAAAACCTTATCAGTTGATGCAGTAAAAAACCTGCAGGTATCGCTACCCGGCGGGCAGCTAAAACCCATTGGCACGCTGGCAGATGTGCAACTTAATGCGGGCGATGCCGAAATTGAGCGGCAGGATATGCAATCTATGGGCGTGGTAACCGCCCGCCTGGACAGCCTTGACCTTGGCACGGTGATGAAGGAAATTCAGAAGCAGGTTGCTTCGCAGGTATCATTACCACAGGGGTATGCTATTGTGTATAGCGGCGCTTATGCCGGGCAGCAACAATCTTTCAGGGAACTGCTGATTATTTTAATTACATCGGCCCTGCTGGTATTTGGGGTAATACTTTTTCTCTTCCGCAAGTTTGGCATTGCCTTTACCATTCTGGGCATTGCAGTGCTGGGCATCAGTGGCAGTTATATGGGTATGTATTACACAGGTACGCCGTTAAACGTAGGCAGTTACACCGGTTTAATTATGATTGTGGGGATAATAGGAGAGAACGCCATTTTTACCTACCTGCAGTTTCAGGAAAGTTTCCTGCTGACAGGCAATGTGGATGAAGCTATTATTTACTCTATTTCAACACGGCTTCGCCCAAAACTGATGACGGCGCTGGGTGCCATTATAGCACTAATGCCCATAGCACTCGGTATTGGTACCGGTGCGCAGTTGCACCAGCCTTTAGCCATTGCCGTTATAGGCGGCTTCATAGTGGCGCTGCCTTTGTTACTAATTGTACTGCCTACTATAATGAGGCTGTTGTATAAAAAGAAAGGCCCCCGGTAAGGAGGCCTTTCTCTATTGATTCATTTAGTAATTGCTCGTGGGGCTGCCGGGTTTAGTTTTCCTCAAGCTCCATTATCTTTTCAAACATTTCCTCGTATTCCTTTTCGGCAACAGATAATTTTTGTTTCAGTGCAGCATAGTCTTTTTCCAACTGCTGAAACCTTTGTTTATCTGTATAAAAAACAGGGTTGCCCAAGTCTGCCTCCATTTGTGTCTTTTGACTGTTTAACTGGTTAACCTGTGTTTCCACCTTGCTAAACTGCTTTTGCAGGTTCAAAAGGTCTCTTTTCCTGTCGTTGCTGTTGCTGTTCTGCACCGGCTGTTTATTGCTTTGCGGCTGTGCAGGCTCAGCTTTAACAGTTACAACATCACTTTTTTTTTCACCGGATTTTCCTGCGGCCTGCTCTTTCAACTCCTGCGCTTTTTGTTTGGCCATGCGTTCTTTCCAGTCTACGTATTCAGTATATGTACCCTTAAACTCTTTTATTTCATTATCAACAATTTCCCAAATTTTATTGGCAGTTTTGGAGATAAAGAAACGGTCGTGGCTTACCATAATAATGCTGCCTTCGTATTTGTTAAGCGCATCAGCAAGCAGTTCAACACTGTGCAGGTCAAGGTGGTTGGTAGGCTCATCCAGCATTAAAAAGTTGGCTTTGCTTACAATAACCTTTGCCAATGCCACCCTTGCTTTTTCGCCACCGCTTAATATCTTAATCTTCTTTTCAACATCATCGCCGCTAAACAAAAAGCAACCTAAAATGGAACGCAGTTCAAGCTCGTTTTTACCACTGCCTGCGCCTTTTAGTTCTTCCAGTATATCGTCGTTAAGGTTTAAAGCTTCAAGCTGATGCTGTGCATAAAAGCTTTCCTGCACATTGTGGCCCCAAACCCTGTCACCTTCAAAATTTTCCACGCCTGCAATCACGCGCAGCATGGTACTTTTACCTTTACCGTTTGCCCCAATCAGCGCTATTTTGTCGCCGCGTTCAATTTCTGCGGCAGTATCTTCCACAATGGTTATATCGCCATATTTTTTGGTTACATGTTTAAGGGTAACCAATACTTTGCCCGGCTGGCGGTCAATCTGAAAGTTTATACGCAGGTTGGGCCTTTCAATTTCAACCTGTTCAACACGGTCAATCTTGTCTAACCGCTTCATAGCACTTTGTGCAGCAGCAGCTTTACTGGCTTTTGCTTTAAAACGCTCAATAAAACGTTCCTGCTGGCGTATATAATCCTGCTGGTTTTCGTAGGCTTTCTGCTGAAGGTCAACCCTTATTTCTTTCTCTTTTTCATAGAAAGAATAATTACCCGAGTATATATGCAGTTGTTGCTGGTACAGTTCCACTATTTTGTTAACCATGCGGTCAAGAAAATATTTATCGTGGCTCACAATCACCACGCTGCCTTTGTAATGCACCAGGTATTTTTCCAGCCACTCAATGGATGGAAGGTCAAGGTGGTTGGTAGGCTCATCCAATAAAAGCACATCGGGGGCCTGTAATATCATTTTAGCCAACAGCACCCTCATACGCCAGCCACCACTAAACTCCTTGTAGGGCCTGTTAAGCGATGCATTGGGGAAACCAAGGCCCTGTAACACTTCCTCTGTACGGTGGTGAATGGTGTAGCCACCCAGCACTTCCAGCTCGTGAAGCTTGTCGGTGTATTGCGTCAGCAGCGTTTCCTGCTTGTCTGCATCCATCCCGTCGGAATGTTCCAGTTCATGCCCAAGCTGCTCTATTTCTTTTTCTAATTGCTTAACTTTTTCAAAAGCACCCATTGCCACCTCCAGTATACTGTCGTTGGTGTCAAAGCTCAACAGGTCCTGGTGCAGGTAACCTATGGTGGTATCCCTCCCTTTTTCAACAGTACCTACGCTCGGCATATACTCGCCCACCAGCAGTTTAAGCATGGTTGATTTGCCTGTACCATTGTACCCTATAAGCCCAATACGCTCTCCGGGCTGTATGTGCCAGGTGGCCTCTTCTACAATTACACGGGCGCCAAACTCAAAAGTTACATTATTCAATCCTATTAACATCTGCTTTAAATTGGTGCGCAAAATTAAGGCAAAGCAACGAGGGTTGTGCATGAAAAAAAGGTTAGCTGTAAATGCACAGGCAGCAGGGATGGTAAAATATTTGTAGCTTCACAAAAACACCCTTGTTTATGCTGACAAACCAACCATTAAAAGCATTTATACCTACCGTAAACCCACAAAAGGCAAAAGAATTTTATGGAAAAATATTAGGCTTGCCGCTGGTGGGGGAGGACGGCTTTGCACTGCAGTTTAATGCTAACGGCACCTTTTTAAGGGTTACAACAGTGCAGCACTTGCAGCCTCACCCTTTTACCGTTTTAGGCTGGAGTGTGGCCGATATTGATGTTGCCGTAACCACACTGGTTGCAAGAGGGGTTGTGTTTGAACAATACGGTTTACCAGGCCAGGATGATAAGGGCATTTGGACGGCACCCGGCGGCACCAAAGTAGCCTGGTTTAAAGATGCTGATGGAAACCTGCTGTCGTTAGACGGTAAGGCATAACCCGTTTACACTTCAGCCAGTTGCTCCACTGCCAGTTTTAAAAAATTTGGCAGTATGTGGTTGTAGGTAAACATTATTTTATCGGGGTCTTCCAGGTGTTCAATCATGCTTTGCCATTTAGCCTCACCGTGGTTTTCAATCACTATTTGTTTTTTATCCTCTTTTTGCAGGTGCAGGCTCATACCAACGGCATCGGCCTCCGGATGAAACTGTGTGCCAATAAAATATTCATTAAACCGTAACGCCATCACTGCACGTTCGTAAGGCACATGTGGCCTGTGCTTTTCAATGGCAAGCACATGGCCGCCCATTTGGGCAAGTGTTTGCTCGTGCGGCTGTATTACCTGAAAATCCCGGCTGTCAACACCATAAAATGGGTCTTTCAGGCCTTCGAAAATAATTTCTTCCTTTCCGGCATGCAGCATGTGTATGGGGAATACGCCAAAAGCCGTTGATTTGCGCCTGCACACATTGGCTATGTTAAAATACCGGCAGGCAAGCTGAAAACTGTGGCAGATAAAGAATACTGGCTTTTTGGGGTAGTTGTTAATGCCTTTGTTCCATTCTTCAACGGATTTTATCCAGTTGAAATAGGCATTTTCCCAAACACTGCCCTCGCTCTCTAACGGAGAACCCGGCCCGCCGCTGGATATATACGCATCATACTCGAGGCCGGGCAACTGTAGTTTTTGCCTTACCTCAAATTCATCGTAATAAACTTCACAATTATTGGCCTTTCCCCACCATACTAAAATATCGCGGATACAACGCATACCCTGGTTGGGAAAACCATCGTTCAAATCTAAAATTGCTACCTTAAGCTGCTTCTCACTGTTCCTCATAAACTGCAAAAATAGCAAAAAACCGGTTATGCCCGAATGGAAAAAGGTGAGCAGTTGTGCAACATTCAGTCATTTAGCCGGGAATGGTGTACCCATAAAAAGTAAATTGGGCAGCCAAAAGCTGCCCAATTTTATAGTAAGCCTGTAAAGCCGGTATGATACAACTTTACAGGCAGATAAAACCCAGGGTTATGGAAAAATACCCAGTTCTGCGTACGATACACCCACCCGGTTGATGGCCACTACATACGCAGCGGTGCGCATATCAGGTATCTCAGGGTTTGCTTTCCATGCGTTCATAATATCTCGGGTAGCTTCAATCATGGTTTCTTCCAGGCCGCTGTGTACCAGTTCGGCTTCGCTGGCACCATGTTCAATAAAACGCTTTTCGTTTTCTTCTACAGTTTTACCGGTAAGCCCCTCAATTTGACCGAGTATGTGTTTGTTCATATTCTCGGTAAAGCGCTTTTCCATGCGGCCATAGCGTACATGGCTCAGGTTTTTAAGCCACTCGAAATATGATACCGTTACACCGCCTGCATTCAGGTACATATCCGGTATAATAAGCACTCCTTTTTTAACCAATATTTCATCAGCTTCAGGCGTAATAGGGCCGTTGGCAGCCTCGCCAATTATTTTTGCCTTTACCCTGTCTGCATTGCTTGCATTAATTACATTTTCAAGGGCAGCAGGTATTAATATATCGCATTCAAGCTCAAGCGCATCGCCACTTTTAGCCAGGTTTTCTGCACCCGGAAAATTAAGGATTGAACCTGTTGCTTTGCGGTGCTGAAAAACTTCCTCTTCATTCAACCCGTCTGCTTTGTAAATGGCCCCTTCATACTCGGCAATGGCTACCACTTTTGCACCACCTTGCCTAAAGAATTTTGCTGTATAAAAGCCTACATTACCAAGGCCCTGCACTACCACACGCTTGCCAACAACCCCGGGCGTTAGGCCCTGGCGCTGCATAATATCTTCCATCTGGCAAACTTCCCTCACACCAAAAAACACACCCATGCCGGTAGCTTCTTTACGGCCTTTTACGCCACCTTGTGTAATGGGCTTGCCGGTTACGCAGGCAGCAGCATCTACTTCGCCGGGGCGCATGGTGGCATAAGTATCTAATATCCAGGCCATTTCACGCTCGCCGGTACCGTAATCTGGGGCGGGTACATCAGTACCTGGGCCAATAAAATTCTTCTTCACCAGTTCCGATGTGTAGCGGCGGGTAATTTTTTGCAGCTCAAATTCGCTGTATTTGCGGGGATTGATTTTAATGCCACCCTTGCCGCCACCAAATGGCACATTTACAATGGCGCATTTGTAGGTCATCAGCGAGGCGAGAGCCATTACCTCATCCTGGTTTACTTCATCGCTAAAGCGGATACCGCCTTTGCAAGGGGTTTTGTGCTGACTGTGCTGTACCCGGTAAGCTTCAATTACTTCAATGGAGCCATCGTCCCTTTTTATGGGGAATTTCATTTGGTATACGGCGTTACAAGCTTTAATCTGCTCCAGCAAGCCGGTTTCCCATTTGGTGAATTTGGCGGCTTTATCAAAACTTTTTGTAACGTTTTCAAAAAAACTATAGTGTTGTTCTGCCATAACGATATTTTTTGGGTGGATTTCCCTATTTTAACTAATGAACGTTTGTTATTTTTAGATATATAATTTTTCTTAATTTGTTTATTTTTCAACTGTCTTCCAAATTATTTAAAACTAACCAACACTAAAAAGCCTGAAAGGGAATAACACTATTCCCTTTCAAGTTTTTTTATTTTCCGCTCCAGGCTAAGGAGGTAAAGAAATAGACCAGATATGATAATAGCAGCCACGGTAATAACTACATATATCTTTCCGTTGCTGCGCATAAAATCAGTTGTATCTGCACCGGCAGTTGAATTACCCTGCGCCATTGCCGCCAAATTAACCAGGCAACACGCTACTACAAACCCTGTTCTTTTGATAAGCTTATCCATTATTTACTCTCTTTTCTATAATAAAATGTAATCTAACACGCAAATTTGTTATCCATACGCCGGTTAATGTCCAGCCAAGTACACCAATCCAGAGAAAGGTTGAAATGATGGCAGCAGAATCGTTGGGGTTTAAACCGGGGTTGCCGTTGGCACCCTGCCCGCCGGGATGCAATGACTCCGACATACGGGGCAATATCCAAATAGTGGGGAAGAGCATGGCAAAAGCAAAAATATTATACACCGCACTTATTTTAGCACGGTTATCGGCATCTACAATAGACCCCCTCAGCACAAAGTAAGCCAGGTATATCAGCAGGGAGATGGCTGCACCTATAAGTTTGGGGTCGCTCTTCCAAATGGAGGCATCCCCCCATTGGTAAGTGGCCCAAACAGCACCGGTAATTAAACCCAGTATGCAGTAGAGTGTGCCAACACGGGCAAATTCAAGGGCTTTATAGTCGTTACCAGTTTTGGGAGAAGCGAGGTACATGATGGAATAAATAACCGAAACCACATAAAATATCATCATGCCAAACCACATAGGCACATGGAAAAATGTATTGCGGACAGACTGCTGCAACCGGCCTTCAAGTATGGGTACTTTAACCAAAAAACCAGCTGTACATATACACAACAGTGCCAGGTACGCTAATATTTTCCACCAGTGCTTGCGCATCATGTATATTTATTTAAAAAGGAGTATTTAGCCCGCAATCAAAAAAATGTTGCGGGGCAAAATTAGGGGTAAAGATGTTCACCAACCAAAAATAATAACCTGTAAACCCCTCAACGCAAATACATTAAACCACATCCTAATGTAATTTTAACCGCTCTTTAAATTTATAGCGTATCATTAACTTTTTTTGAAGTGCAAACCGGGCCTGTCAAGGCATTAATCCTTCCATAAAAAGGGGAAGAGGATAAGGGCCAGTACAATAATCATACAATCCAACCCCACCAGCAATACAATCATTTGCCCGATGCCGCCCTGTATTACGGGTTCAAAGGCGGTTTTAGATATTTTGCCCAGCAGCAAAAGCTGCGGAATGATAATAGGAAAACCCATTATAGCCATAAGCGCCGCCTGTTGCTGTGCTTTAGCTGCAATGGCCGATAGAAAAGTAAAAACAAGGCTCAGGCCAAAACCGCCCAACAGGCTGATGCCTGCAAAAGCCCAAAAATGTATCAGCGGGTTATCCAGCAGCACAATAAACACAACAAGGCTCATAATGCTCATTACCAGCATCAACGCCACGTTGAAAACGAGTTTTGACAAAATAAAATCGCCCGCACCTGCTATGGAATAAAAATAAAGCATGCGCCCCCTGCTTTCCTGCAAAAAACTTTTGGCCACCGCGTTAACACAAACAAACAATTGCACTATCCAAAAAAGGCTGTTCCAAACCTGGCCTTCGGGTTGGCCCATGCTTAAATACACTATAAATATTGTGCTGGCCAAATACAGCAAAATGCCGTAAAATGTGTACTGCTGGCGTACCTCCAGCAAAAAATCCTTTTTTATTAATGTAAAAATGCGGGTAGATGTTGTTGACATGTGGTTGCAAAAATAAATGCTTAGCTATATAATTGCCTTAACTTTATTTTGCACTCTAAAATTTATTGCCCTTTGTATAAGATATACTTTTCGGTTGCCTTGTTACTATTTACCGTTGCTGAAAGCGGTGCGCAAATTATAAATATTGATAAAACGGATACCACGGCTTACCAAAAGAAAGCGGTATGGAATGGTAATGTAGCCTTGGGCCTGGAGGTGGATAAAGAAAAAAACACCTTGTTTGACGGCAGTAATTTTATTGATGCCTCCCTGCAAAAAAACAGGGAGCTGTTTGTTTTTTCCTCATCCGACCGTTTTACGTATGATGGCAGCACCAGTTTTTTAAATACAGGTTATGTGCATTTGCGCTGGCGGCACGATTATAAGGCCCAGTTACACCCCGAAACGTTTATACAATTTCAGTGGGATGAAAACCGGGGCATGGTACACCGTTACGTGGCAGGAGGCAACCTTCGGTATAATTTTTGGCACAGGCGCGAGTGGGAAATGACCTTTGCTACCGGTGCTTTTTACGAAGATGAGCTTTGGAACTACAGCGCTGTTGACTCCGCACTGGTGCCTAAAAACCCGGTAAACCAGGTATCCAGGCAAATAAACAGCAATACTTATATGAAGTGGGAGGGAAGCCCATCCCAAAACAGCACCATTGCTGTAATAGTATTTTACCAGGCACCTTTCTCCGATTTTTTAAACCCCAGAATCTCCATGAATGTAAACTTTACGGCTGATGTATCCAAGCATTTTTCGTTAGGTATTCTTTACAGCGGCCTTTACGATGCCAAGCCGGTGGTACCCATCTTTAAATTTTATTACAGTTTTGCCAACACGCTTATGTACAAGTTTTAATGCCTTGTTTTTGTGTATGGAAGATTTGGTTTAACTTAATGGCTTAAACCTGTAATACCTGTGGACGTACAACAAATAATGGCCGAACTAAAACTGGCCGGGGACGATAAAATAAAAGCCATACTGCTAAAACATGGTGTAAAAGAACCCTTTTTTGGTGTAAAAGTGGAGTATTTGAAGGTGATACAGAAAAAAGTGAAAAAGAATTACCAACTGGCGAAAGACCTTTACGCCACCGGCAATGCTGATGCCATGTACCTTGCCGGGCTGATTGCCGATGATATTAAAATGACGAAAGACGACCTGCAGCTTTGGGTGCAGCAGGCAGTATCGCAAAACATTAGTGAGTACACAGTACCCTGGGTAGCAGCCGAAAGCTTACATGGCTGGGAGTTGGCTTTGGAATGGATAACATCAAAAGAGGAGCATATTGCTGCTGCGGGGTGGTCAACCCTTAGCAACCTTGTAGCCCTTAAACCTGATGCAGCACTTGATACCGAAGCCTTAAGACAATTACTGGCAACCGTTGTTAAAAATATACACAGCGCCCCCAACAGGGTACGCAGCACCATGAATATGTTTGTTATTTCCACAGGGGCTTATGTAACGGCTTTAACAGCGGAAGTATACGCTTTGGCCGCCAAAATAGGTGCTGTAACAATTGATGTAGGCGATACGGCCTGTAAAGTACCCGATGCCGCCACCTACATAAAAAAGATTGAAGAC
>CAZRDD010000125.1:0-11867 GCA_964598675.1 uncultured Parafilimonas sp. | reverse complement strand
ATATTATTTTTGCTGATAAATCAATCTTCTCCATTTTTAGCCAGCAGTTTTTATATGGCAGTGCTGCCTCTGCACTGGCACAGCCGCAATGCATTGTAATTACAGAGAGCCTGGCCAACAAGCTATTTGGCTCGCCCGCCAAAGCAATAAACCAACCCGTTTATTTTGATAATCATTACCCTAACACGGTTACCGGTGTTATAGCCGACCTGCCGGAAAATGTACACCTGCGCTTTAGCGCGGTACGCTCCCTGCTGCAGGATTATACGGCAGGCTGGCAAAACTGTAACCTGTACACCTACCTGCTGCTAAAACCCGGCGCCAGCATACAGGCACTGGAAGATAAACTGCCACCCTTTGCCGCCGCCACTATTAAACCCAACATGAAAGTGAGGGATTACCGCGTGCAACTGCAGCCCCTTACCTCAATACACCTGCACTCAAACCTCGATTACGAAGTAAGCGCCAACGGCAATATTACCAGGGTATACATGTTTATTGTTATAGCCAGCCTTATACTTATTATTGCGGTAATAAATTATGTAAACCTTTCAACCGCACGGTCGGCCTCCAGGGTTCGCGAAATTGGCGTGCGTAAAGTTACAGGGTCGGGCAACGGGCAACTGGCGGGCTTGTTTATAGCAGAAGCTATATTGGTTACGGCTATTGCCGCTGCGCTATCAGTAAGTGCGGCAGGTATTGTTTTACCCTTCTTCAACCAGCTTGCAGGCAAACAACTTTCATTATGGAAGTTTGGTACCGCCAATACTGTTTTAATATTACTGGCTTTTACCCTTATTACGGGTTTTATCAACGGCATTTACCCTTCCATCTTCCTCTCCCGCTTTAAAACAATATTGGCACTTAAAGGCAAAATGGGCAATGTTACGGCCAATGTTTTCTTTCGTAAATCGCTGGTGGTTTTTCAGTTTGTAATAACCGTGGTAATGATTGCAGGCTCGCTTATTATTTACCAGCAGTTACAGTACACCACGCACAAAAACCTTGGTTTTAACAAGCAGCAGGTGCTTACTTTTCATATTGGTAACCGTGCTGTACGCGGGCAGTTGCCTGCGCTTAAAGCACAATTGCTGCACAGCACCCTTATTGAAGGTGCTGCGGCAGCGGGCAACCCCATTGGCAATAACGACCTTGGCGGGCATGCTTACTGGTTTGAACAAAACAATGGCGCTTTTGCCCAAAACGCCACCATAGCCCAGGAACTGATGGCGGATGCCGATTACCTGCCCACCATGCAAATAGCCCTGGCCGAAGGCCGGAATTTTTCTGCCACCACCCCTACAGACCAATTTGGCGCGGCGCTGGTGAACGAAACACTGGCAAAACAATTGGGATGGAGCAATGCCCTGGGCAAAAAAATATCGTACCCCATTGACGACTCGGGCCACACGGCACAACGCACCATTATTGGCGTGGTGAAGGATTTTAATACATACTCCCTGCAGCACAAAGTGGCCCCCCTTGTAATGATTATGCCCACCGCCATAAAAGAGCAGGACAACCTTTATGTGCGTACCGCCAAAGGCAAGGCGGGTGAAGCAATGGCTTTTATTACCAGCGTGTACGCGGGCTTTGACAAAAGCAGCCCCCCTGAGTACCATTTTTTAGATGCCAATTTTGCCAAACAATACAGTGCCGAAGAAAAGCAGGGCCAACTGGCACTTATTTTTACCATACTTGCTGTAATAATTGCCAGCCTCGGCTTATTTGGGTTGGCCGCATTTACCACCCAGCAACGCACCAAAGAAATTGGCATACGTAAAGTATTGGGTGCAAATGTTGCAACCATTATTAAAATGCTTAGTAAAGACTACCTTAAACTGGTACTGGTTGCTGCCTGTATTGCCATGCCGGTAGCCTGGTTAGTTATGAATAACTGGCTGCAGGGCTTTGCCTACCGCATAAGCATACAATGGTGGATGCTGGCTTTGGCAGGCTCTACTGACCCCCCAAACGCCGTGTTCACCATTGCCGCCCACGCGTTTCAACCTGCAACCGCTCACCAGGTAAAGCGTTTGAAGATGGAGTAAAAATGGGGATGCTGCAAAAAACGATGCGGGTTGCCAATGTTATTGTATAAACATTGGCAACCCGCATACTAATTAAGTAAAGAAAGGTTATACCCTTATGTAAACCTTCTTTTTATCAAGCACATATACAATAAGCCAGTAAAAAATAATGAGGGACAGGGCGTACATTAAGGAGGCGTTTGGCCCATCAGTAAAAACGGGTACGCAAATATGCCTGTAAAACCACCCAAACGGAGATGTAAAATGTTCGCCGTCTTTTATCCTTATCAACCCCAGCACACGCGGTAAAAAGCCGCTTAACACAAATATAAAAAGCGGGTTTTTGCCAAACACATCAAAAAAGCGGCTCCAGGCCCCGCGGCCATTGTTGAACTCAATTACAAAAATGGCCAGCCCTAAGGTTAGGGTAGCCAGCCCGGTGGTGTAAAGCACGTAACTGCTGGTCCATATTTTTTTATTGATGGGGAAAACCAGGTCCCAGCAAAAGCCTGCAAATATCAGCAGAACGCCTGCCACAAACAGGTTGCTAAGCATTTGGTAGGTTTTACCTTGTTTTTGTATGTAACTGCCCACAAAATAGCCGCCCACCACCTGTACAATGGCGCTAATGTTGCTGGTAATGCCTTCAGGATCAAAGGCTACACCTTCGCCGTGGTACATGTGGGCATCGTGCAATATGGCTTTATCAATACCTATTCCAAAATACCCCTGCAGGCTGTAGGGGCTGCCCGGTGTACCCAACCAGTAACAAAGCCCCCAATACAACAGCAGTAACACTGCACTAATAATATATATGCCCTTTGGCTTAAAAAAGTAGGCTATTAACGATGCGGCACAATAACAAATGGCTATACGCTGCAACACCCCCAATATGCGTATGCCGTGGGCGGTGCCATCGTCGCCCACCCACTCCCAGGGCTTAAATACCAGGCTGTTGCTGTGCCACATAATAAAGGGACTCCAGTTTAAAAAGAAGCCTATAAAAAATATAAGCAGCGTGCGCTTTATAACTTTTGTTAAAAAAGCGGCTGTGCCAACCTGCTGAAACCGTGGCATAACAAAGGCCATGGCGTTGCCCACCGCAAATAAAAAGAAGGGAAAAACAAGGTCGGTAGGGGTACAGCCATGCCAAGGGGCATGTTCAAGCGGTGCATAAGGGGTGCCTGCCTGGTTATTTACCAGTATCATTAATGCAACGGTTGCACCACGAAATACGTCAAGGGAATAATACCTTTCTTTCATAGCAATTATTTAGTTGGGGGAACTGATGATGCCTAAAAGTAACAAAATATGTTTTACCATTTTAAACACCGGGTTAACAACCGCCAGATATTTTAAACAAACAATATAATACCTCTAAAATTATTTTTATGCTTTAGTGCTTCAAAAACAATATACGCACTAACGTAACGTGATATTGCCAAACTGATAAAGGTTGTTAAAGCAGCTTTATCACTTAACAAAATACCTATATTTGCGCCGCTGGTATACATTATACCATTACTGAGGCTGACAAAAACATCGAAAAACATTATCGTAAAAGATACCTAAACCAATGCAAAAACAGGGTATTTTTACAAATATTGTGTGTCTCAGGTGGCGGAGCTTTATAAAAAGAGCCTATTTATTTAAACAAAGCATTACAATACCTAACCTTTTTGCATGAAAAAAGTCTTTCTTCTGGCTGTTATTTTCCTTTCAGTATACAGTTCGTTTGCACAGTCCCCTGCTTTGCAGCAGCAGGATTTGCGGCAGGTGCGTGTGGACCAATTAAGCGATGCCGATATAACAACTTATTATAACAAACTGCGCCAATCTGGCGTTAGCATAGACCAGGCACTACAAATTGCCGTTTCAAAAGGCTTGCCGCAGGAAGAAGCCAATAAACTGCGCCAAAGGCTGCAAGGGGTAAGCAATGGGCAAACAACGGTTGCAGGCACAGGAAAAAATGGCTACAACGACAGCCTTCCCGAACAAAGAGGCGAGATAAAATCCGATATTTTAATAAACGAAGAAGCTATAGATAAAAAAATATTTGGCTCGGAACTGTTTAGTACATCTACCCTAACCTTTGAGCCCAACCTTAAAATTGCCACCCCCGCCAACTACATATTGGGTACAGATGCCCAGTTACACATTGAAGTGTTTGGTTTTTCTGAAGCCAACTATAAACTTACAGTAACCCCCGAAGGCAATATTTACATACCCAATGCCGGGCCCATACAGGTAGCAGGCATAAGCATTGAGGATGCCACTGAAAAAATTAAAGCCAAACTGGCCTCTACCATTTACAAAGCCATTGCCACCGGCGATACTAAAGTACAGGTTAGCTTAGGCAATATTAAAAGCATACATGTAACCATTATTGGCCAGGCCAAAAAGCCTGCAAGCTATACCATATCATCTTTGGCTACCGTTTTTAACGCCCTGTACCTATGTGGAGGGCCTAATAAAACCGGCAGCTACCGTAACATACAGCTATTAAGAAAAAACAAAGTTTTTAAAACCGTTGACCTTTATAAAGTATTGGTAAATGGCAATATGGAAGATAACGTGAGGCTTTTTGACCAGGACATCATTTATATACCATACTATAAAACAAGGGTTAACCTGGCGGGCCAGGTTAAAAGACCAGGCATTTTTGAAGTTGTGCCGGGTGAGAACCTGCAAACCCTGCTGGATAACGCCGGCAGTTTTACTGACTCGGCCTATCGTTCATCAGTAAAAATAACACAGGTAACCGACAGGGAAAGGCGTGTAGAAGATATTGAAAGTGCCAGCTTTACAAGTTATATACCCAAAGGGGGCGATTCTATTGATGTTGGCAAAATAATTAACCGGTACGCCAACAGGGTTACTATTGACGGTGCAGTAATGCGGCCGGGGGCTTTTGAACTATCCAACGGACTTACCTTAAAACAACTGATAAAGAAGGCCGATGGGGTAAAAGAAGATGCCTTTTTAAACAGGGGGACCATTACAAGGCTGAAAGACGACCTTACCCTTGAAGTGGTGCCTTTTGATGTTGCTGGTGTGCTGAACAGCAGCCAGCCTGACATTTTGCTGAAAAGGGAAGACAGGGTTACCATATCTTCTATTTTCGACCTTAAAAATAAGGCTACCTTCCAGGTGCAGGGCGAGGTTAGGTACCCCGGCACTTACGAATTTAAAGACAGCACCAGCATTAAAGACATTGTTTTTCAAGCAGGTGGTTTTACAGAAGCTGCCACAGGCAAGCGTATTGAAATAGCCAGGAGAGTAAGCAATGCCGATATTAACGGTGCCTCAACCGAAACAGCGCAAATAATACAGGTGGATGCAGAAAAAGACCTTCAACTTACTGCCAGCAACTTTTACCTGCAACCTTATGATGTTGTAATTGTTAGAAACAACCCCGGCTATTTTACCCAAAAAACAATAAACATACAGGGCGAGGTGTTATACCCTGGCCCCTACGTAATAAGCACCACCGACGAAAAAATAAGCAGTATTATTGCCAGGGCTGGCGGCCTTAAAAATACCGCCGACCCGGCAGGGGCCTCGCTAAAGCGGCAGAATAAAATGGATATTCAAAGCGAAAACAAAACCCAAAAAGTAAGTAAGCTTTCCTCATCCACCAAACGGGCCGACTCCACCATAACCGACAGCCTGGCTAAGGAAGCCGTTAAGCCTTACGACCTTATTGGTATTAATTTAAAGGAAATAATGACCACCCCCGGTGTTACAAACGACCTTATACTGGAAGATGGTGATGTGCTATTTATACCCAAAAAAAACCAGGCTGTTAAAGTGCGTGGCGAGGTGTTGTACCCTACCCAGTTTGCTTTTCAGGCTGGTGAAAGTTTAAAATACTATGTTGATAAAGCCGGCGGCTTTACCAGCAATGCCCAAAAACGAAAAGCCTTTGTACTGGGTGCCAATGGCAGCGCCCGTAGGGTTAAACACTTTCTGTTTTTTAACAGCTACCCCGAGATTAATGCCGGCGATGACATATTTGTGCCCCGCAGGCCAGAAAATAAAGGGATGACCACCGCAGAAACCATAGGCATTACCTCATCAGTAGTAGGCCTTGCATCGGTAATACTAGCACTGATGAATAATTTGAAATAGAGGCGACCAAAAACCCCTAACAAAGAAATGACTGAATATCAACATAAAGAATCAGGCGAAATAACCTTTCCGGAGCTGATGAACAGCGTTAGCAGGCTAATACAACATTTGCGAAAAAAAATACTAACAATAGCTGTTATATCACTTTGCGGTGGTGTTGTAGGCTTTATTTATGCATCAATGCAAAAGCCTAATTATGAGGCAACTTTAACTTTTTCTACTTCCGAAGAAAAAAATATGGGAGGGGGCTTTGCCGGTTTAGCAGCACAATTTGGTGTTAACATTGGTACTGCCGGAAACGTATTTAATGGAGACAATTTATTGGCACTCATACAATCAAAAAAAATACTTACACGCTCACTATTGCAACCGGATACAATAAACGGTCAAAAAACAAATCTTCTAAACTATTATATTGCCACCGCTCAAACCAATTCCGCAAAGGAGCATGCGATGGTATCTTTCCCTCTGCAACAGCTTCCTTCAACTTACAGCAGGTTGCAGGATAGTGTTTTAAATGAAATTTGCGCAGGCTTACTAAAAGGTAACATAACAACATCCAGAATTGATAAAAAACTTGATTTATTTGCTATTACATGTACCTCTCAGAACGAAATATTTTCTCAGCATTTATCAGAACAATTAATTAAACAAGTTTCTTCTTTTTACATTGAAACCAAAACCAAACGATCTGCACAAACCGTTGCTATTCTTGAAAAAAGTGCTGATTCTATAAAGAGAGCCTACAACGAGGCTTTAGCTGGCAGAGCAACGATGGCAGATGCTAATATCAACCCAGCACTTCAACAACCTGTGGTTGGCATACAACGAAGGCAAACAGACATTACCGTACTTGCAACCGCCTACTCTGAAATAATAAAAAATTTAGAGATTGCCAAATTTAACCTTTTACAAAGCACTCCATTAATACAAATAATAGACGAGCCTGTTTTACCGCTGAAAAAAATAAAATTAGGCAAACTGATTGGAAGCATTACATGCATGTTTTTTCTATTTGTCCTGTCGGTAGTTTTTTTAAGCTTTAAATTTTATGTAAAAAAACAGCCTGTGGCAAGCTGAGAAAATAAAACTATCATATATACCGGTTTTGGCAGGCATACCTGTAGAAGTATTGGCATAAAAATATGTTGGCATCTTCGTTTTAAAAAAATTAGTGTATGCGTAAGCCTTTTAATAGTACCTGTAATGCTAAATTATCTATCAAAGTAAAAATATATGGTGGTTGGCTTACTTTAAGCGTACTAACAATGTGGGTTAACCTTTTTAGCCTAGTTTAGGCAATGGGTTTAAAAAGATAGCAGGGTTGCCGGATGATGTAATTGGTGTGGTACTGCTGGCTATTATACAAGGTTATTTTATATCGCCAATCCTATATTCAAACCTTATTACAGGCAAAGCAAAAGGCATTTGGAACAAATAATAAATGGCAATGCCATGTAATTACTTATGCTATGAACCTCTTAAAAAAAACCTTTTTAAATATAAAACTGTTTATAACAGTATTGTATTTAAAAATATATACACAGTTTAAACAAAAGAACAACACAACAAAATCGCTTCTTATTGTGAAAGTTGATGCTATTGGCGATTACGTAATTTTTAGAAACCTTATTGAAGCGATACGTAAAAGCGACAAATACAAAAACTACAAAATAACTTTATTAGGCAACCAATTATGGAAAGAAATCGCAACATCGTTAGACTCGGAATATATTGATGGGTTTATATGGGTTGATTTAGCGGAGTACAATAACAACAAATACAGAGAAAGTTTTTTTAAGTCTGTTTCAAGTAAAACTTTCACAGAAGCCATTAATTTTCATTTTTCAAGAAGTGTATTTACCGAAATGCTTTTTTTTGCAATTAATGCAACAGAAAAAAAAGGGGTATCAAGTAATTGCTCACACTTACCAAAAGTTATAGAAAAAATAAGCAACAACCTCTATTCAAAACTATATACTGTTCCTCAAAACATTGTGCATGAGTTTTACAGGTTGCGTTTTTTAGCACATCTTATAACAAATACAGAGATTACCGAAATACCAGCCAAACCGGTTATAACTTTAAACGCCGCTACTGACGCATGTTCTATTTTTAATATTAACAGCAGTTTCATTCTTATAAACTGTGGAGCAGGCGATGCAAGGCGGCAATTACCGCTGAAAAAAATGATTTATACAGTTAACCTGCTGCTACAGGAAAACATACCGATATATCTTACTGGAACTAAAAGCGATATAGCATACGCCGACGAAATATTAAAAGCATTGCCTAACAATAAAAGCAGTTTGCACAACATTGCCGGTCAAACAAGCCTGTTGCAACTATTAAATCTGGTAAATAAAGCAAGCTATGTTGTATGTAACGAGAGCAGTGTATATCACATGTGCATAGCTTTGAACAAACCTGTACTTTGTTTTTCGGGAGGTGGCCATTTTAATCGATTTGCTAACTATGGAACAATTAAAGGCAGTTTGCTCTTCCACAAAATGGAATGCTACAATTGTAACTGGAATTGCAAATATCAAATTAAGCCAGGTGGGGCATTTCCGTGCATCGAACAAATAGAAGCAACAAATATTGCCGAGTCTGTTAATTCACTTTACCATAAGAACACCCCTTAATATGCCGTTACTTTCTATTGTTACAGTTGTTTACAACGCAGAATTAACTTTGGAAAACACTATTAAAAGTGTTATAAATCAAACATTTACAAACTATGAATATTTAGTAATTGATGGAAAGTCGAAGGATGGTACCATGCAGATCATAGAAAAATACAAAAAAAATATTACTAAATACATTTCGGAAGCTGATAAAGGCATATACGATGCTATGAACAAAGGCTTAAAAATGGCAGCTGGCAAGTGGGTGTACTTTTTAAATGCCGGGGACTACTTTTTAAATAGCAAGGTATTAGAGGAGGTTGCTGCCAACCACCTGCACAACGAGGATGTAATAGTTTGTGGCAGAGTTAGGCTTGTTGATAACAATAAAAACAAAATACTCAATTCGTATTTTCCAAAATTTGAAGTTAAAGACAGGAATTTCAGAAAATTATTTCATTCTTGCTTTTGCCACCAGGCCTTATTTGTAACAAATAAAGCCTATACACAAAGTGGTGGATATGACCTTTCTTTTCCTATTTTTTCGGACTTTAACACAATGGCCAAAATTATTCAGGCAGGTTATACTATAAAATATACAAACGTAGCTATTGCAGCGTATGATATAAACGGGGGTTCAGGCAATTGGAAATGGGCAAGAAAAATTTATACAGAGCGGGAGAAAATTTTTTTAAATGCCGGTGAAGGTAAAAACCTGGTAAAAAAAATGATAGACAGATGTAAACTGGAATTATTCATTTTAAAAAAAACAGTGCAGAATGCCAGATTTAAGTGAAATAATTTCAGCAAAAGTATTTAGTATTGCTCTTATCACAGCTTTTTTAGTGCTGCTTCTCTTTGTTAAAAGAGGGGTGATACGGTCGTGGTTTGACCCTGCTCTACTGCCATTTTTTCAAGTTACATTTACTTTTGCAACCCTTGTAACAATCGGCACTCTTCCTATAGATCAAACCATATATTTTATACTTTTCATACTACTCATTGTTGCATCTAACCGCATACATGTTAAGCGCCTTAATTTATTACCGGCCAGTCTTTTTGAAGGTTTTTCTTACGTGCTTTTTATTATCTGCATACTAACAAATGCGTACATAATATCGCGCAAAGGTTTTATATTTTTAGTGAATGACGTGTCTGATGCCAAGCTTTTTTACTACCAGGACTTTGGGATATTCAAAAGAATAAACGAAATAGCTGTACCAATAATTTCTATTACAGCTTTCAAGTTTTGGCGATCGGGAGAAAAGTTAAAATCAATAGCTTATTTCACATTATCTGCATTTTGTTTAATCACATTAGGCTCAAAATCAGGGTTAATAACGTTCCTTTTCTTATATGGCTCTTACTTCCATTTTAATAAAGAACAAGAAAAAACAATTATTAACCGAAACAAATTAGCATTTTTAGGGGTTGGGCTGTTTTTATTTTTATCATCCTTCCTCATGTTCTATATTATTTTTCAACAATATTTTATGGAGGCGTTTTTTTTTAGGTTTATTGCTTACGCAGATGGCCCCGTTTTTTTTTACGACCAGCAGTTATACAAACACATTTCGTACAACCCTATGTATATGTTCGACCAATTTGCGTACGCTATCCGTATACGAAGCCAGTTAAAATATATATCCATTGGCCCACTTATAAACTATTATACCTTTGATGTTGACAGCGATTTGTTTGGCCCCAACCCACAAATTTTTGTAGAGTCTGGCGTAATGTTTCACTCATTTGCTGCTATTTATTATTTGTTTACATTCTTAGTCTTCTTTTTTTGTAGAAAACTATCATCAACACCATATAGTTTCTATTTTCTAACTCTTTTTTCTACTACCCTTTTTATAGATTCGCAATATGCTTTTTATCACATATTTAATATGCTTATTCTTGGCGTAATGCTTGCCATTTATATTATTATGCGCTTACTTCTCACAAAAAAACGAGTATTACCTGTTACCTAATTACGCTTACAAAATGGCTGCAAAAAAGGAGAAAGTTATTATTTACTTGGGTTTTAACGACCCCCGTTTATTTAAACGAGGAGTTGAGAATGTAATTAACCTGCAGGCCAGTTGTTTAAGTAATAAAAAATGTTACTACATATTTTTTGGCAGCAAGTTATCAGCATTTAAATTTGGCAACCTTATTGGTGTTTCTATACCTATTACAGCATACAGGTTTATAACGCTTAATGTTATTATATTAAACCTTATTAAAAAAAATAGAAAATCTGCGTTTATACATTCGCACAATTATCTCATGAGTTTTTTTTGCCTTTTTAAACCCGATGTTTTTACGGTTCACGATGGGCTTTTTTACTCAAAAAAACAACTAAAAAGCAAGCCCCTTTTATTTTTTGCCCTTATTGAACGTGTTGTATATTGGCGTTCAAAAAAGGTACATTTTATATCAAGCTTTGCCAAAAGCAAGGCATTATATCATTCAAAAAAAGATGTAATTATTTATAACTCAACGCTTTTGCCGCCACCACCTAAAAGCGCTGTAATTACAACAACTGCATCCCCAAAAAAAATACTTATTGTACGAAGTATTGAAGAACGAGTGGGATTTGACCTTGTTATTGATTTTGCATCATACATTCAACAAAAATATCAAGGCAAATATGCTATTGAAATTGCAGGAAAAGGGCCTTTACTAAACTATTACAGGGAGTTGGTTGCACAAAAAAATATTACTACTATAATTTTTTTAGGGTATGTTCCAGATACAATACTAGTTAATAAATATGCAGACTGTTTTTTGGTAATGGTGCCTGCTAAATATGGTGAAGGATTCGGTTTACCAATAATTGAGGCTTATAAATTTAACAAACCCGTATTAGCCTCAGATGTTTGCGCCATACCAGAAATTATTATAAATAAATCGCACCTATTTAAGAATACATTACAAAGCATTGTTGATACGTTTGAAATGTATATTAACAATTATTATTATGTAACGTCGAATACTACTTACAGTAATTACTTTAATGACAAGTTTAGTGTATTACAAATTAAAAAACAATATACGCAATTATTATACCCAGAAATTCTATAAAGAA
>CAZRDD010000124.1:713-11931 GCA_964598675.1 uncultured Parafilimonas sp. | reverse complement strand
CAGTAGCTGGCTGTATTTTATTTCGGAGCGTAATTTCCATTCCAAAGTTAGCTCGCCCTGGGGCAGCCGCCAACCTGAGCCTTACTACACCGAAACAGCCAATATTTATGCGCTGCCGCTGGATAGTGCTGCAAAATTCCCTTTCCTGCAAAAAGATTCCTGGCTTACCGATACGGTGTTTAACCCCTTAGCAAAAGAAGATACCACCAAAAAAGATGGTGCAGATAAAAAAACAAAAGGCAAAGCTGCATCAGCACCCCCTAAAGTGTACAACTGGGCAAAAATTGCGCAAACCATTTACCAGGTGCCGGGCAAAAGTGCAAACCTGGGCGGGCTGGATATTTCGGCAGATGGCTATTTGTACTGGACTGATTACGGCACCGATGGCTATGAAAATGGTGCAAAACTGTATGCCCTTAAAATTGAGGAAAGTAAAAAATACGAACCCACCGAAGTAGCCTCTGGCGTTAGTAATTTTGGTTTATCGGGCAACAAAAAGAAGCTGCTGGTGTTTTTTGCCAACAGGGCCATTGCCATAGCCGATGCCAGCGGGCAAAAGGTGGATATGGATAAAGGCAAACTACAACTGGATAATTGGAATTTTGTGGTAAACCCGCAGCAGGACTGGAAGGAAATGTTTAATGATGCCTGGCGCATGACAAGGGATTACTTTTACGACAGAGACCTGCACAAAGTTGATTGGGCTGCTGCAAAAAAACGCTATGAGCCACTGGTAGAAAGACTTACAGACCGTTACGAACTGGACGACCTGCTGGCGCAGATGGTTGGCGAGCTTTCTGCACTGCATACGTTTGTGTACGGTGGCGATAAGCGCCGCTCGCCAGATTATACCCAAACTGGTTTTCTTGGTGCTTTGTTGAAAAAGCATGAAAAGGGCCTTATTATTGAGCATATTTATAAAAACGACCCCGATTACCTGGATGAGGTTTCGCCATTAAACCACCCAGAACTGTTGATAAAAGAAGGCGACGTAATAACCGCAGTAAATAATGTGCCGCTTAAAGGCGCCAACGATATTGCTGAATTGCTGGCAAACAAAGCGGGCATACCAGTAAAACTTAGCTTGCTTAACAGGAGCGGCAAGGCGTATGAGCAGGTGGTAAAACCGTTTACAGGGTATGAAGAAGAGCGCATAAGGTATGCAGAATGGGAGCTTGAAACAAGGGCTAAAACGGATAGTTTAAGCAAAAACGAGATTGGTTATGTGCACCTTAAAGCGATGGGCGGAAGCGATATGGATGATTTTGTAAAACAGTTTTATCCGGTGTTTAACCGCAAAGGGCTGATAATAGATGTGCGCCATAACAATGGTGGCAATATAGACAGCTGGGTGCTGGAAAAACTGATGCGCAAAGCCTGGATGTACTGGCAGGGCCGTTCCGGCGGGCCATACTGGAACATGCAATATGCGTTTACAGGCCACATGGTAATATTGTGCGACCAGGAAACGGCCTCCGATGGTGAAGCTGTTACAGAAGGCTTCAGGCGGCTTGGGCTGGGTAAAGTGATAGGCATGCGTACCTGGGGCGGCGAAATTTGGCTGAGCGGCAGCAACCGTTTGGTTGACAATGGTGTGGCAACAGCCGCCGAGTTTGGCGTATACGGGCCAGAAGGTAAATGGCTGATTGAAGGCCGTGGTGTTGAGCCAGATATTACCGTTGACAATACCCCTTACGAAACCTTTAAAGGCAAGGATGCCCAGTTGGAGTATGCCATTGATTACCTGAAAAAAATGATAAAAGATAAGCCAGTGGTAGTACCACCCCCACCTCCACACCCTGATAAATCCTTCAAATACTAAGCAGAAGTGATAGCGGGGGGGAAATATAAACACCTTCTTAATAAACCCAGCGCAAGCTGATATAAACAAAGCGGCAGCCCAAATAATATGGCTGCCGCTTTGTTTTGTTTATTATATGTTGCTGTTAACGGTAGCCCTGTGCCTGCAGGTTAAACAGTTCGGCATACCTGCCGTTTTTCGCAAGCAGTTCAGCATGGCTGCCAATTTCAAGCATCTGGCCTTTCTCCAGCACCAGTATACGGTCTGCCATGCGCACGGTTGAAAACCGGTGCGATATAAGCACTGCCGACTTGCCCTTGGTAAGCTCGGCAAATCTCTCAAATACTTCGTATTCAGCCCGTGCATCAAGTGCAGCGGTAGGTTCATCCAGTATAAGCAATTGCCCGTCGCGCATATATGCCCTCGCCAAGGCTATTTTTTGCCACTCTCCGCCAGATAATTCTATGCCATCGTTAAAGCGGCGACCCAGCGCCTGGTCAAACTTGTTGGGCAGTTTTTCCGCCAGTAGATCTGCCCTGCTTTTTTTAGCGGCATCCTCTATTAGCGGCCGATCGTTTACCTGGCCTATGTTACCGGTGGCAATATTCTGCGCAAAGCTCATTTGAAAGCGCAGGTAATCCTGGAAAATTACACCAATATTCGCCCTCAGTTCATCAAGGTTGTATTCGCGCAGGTCGTGGCCATCCAATAATATTCTGCCTTCCGTAGGGTCGTATAGCCGGGCCAGCAATTTTACCAGGGTGGTTTTGCCAGCCCCATTCTCGCCAACCAGTGCAAGCTTTTCGCCGGGGCGCAGGGTAAAGTTAAGGTGCCTGTTGGCCCATTTTTCTGCATGCAGGTAACGAAAGCCAACATTCTCAAACGTAAATCCCTCAACAATAGGATTGGGAAAATGCCGGGCATTGTCGGCCGCTTTTATGTTTGGTGTGATCTCGAAAAATTCAAAGAAATCGCGCAGGTAAATTGCGCCCTGCGATACCGTGGTAAAGCGCGATAAAATTCCTTCCAGCAAGCCCCTCATCTGCCTGAAAGAACCCGCCAGAAAAGTAAGGTCGCCTATAGTAAGATGCCCAGTGATTGTTTTTAAAATAATAATGATGTACGCTGCATAATATCCGCCGCTGCCAAGCATGGCAAACACCGTACCCCATACCGACCTGCGGATGGCAAGGCTGCGCGCCGCACTGTAAAACTGGTTTGACAAAGCTTTAAACCTGTTTACCAGGAAACCCGACAGGCCGAATATTTTTATCTCCTTGGCTGTTTCGTCGCTGGCACCCAGGTAACGTATATAATCAAGCTCCCGCCGTTCCTGCGTTTGCTTGCGGCTAAGGGCATAATTCTGGTCGTTAAAATACGATTCGCCCAAAAAAGCGGGTATAATGGCTACCAGCAGCAGCAAAATAAGCCAGGGGTTAAAAGCCATAAGCCCGGCAGCTAAAAAAAACATGGTAATAAGGTCCTGCACCTGGCTAAGTACCTGGCCCAGCAATATGGAGCGCCCGGTGGTTTGCTGCCTGGCCCGCTCCAGCTTATCGTAAAAAAGGGAGTCCTCAAACTGGTCAAGGTCCAGCGTAGCAGCATGCTCCATTATCTTAACCGAGGTGTTGTTGGCGAAAAGGTCGCCCAGCAGGCTGTCCAGCAAGGTAATGGTACGGCTTAACGCATCGGTAAAAATGGCCAGCCCAAACTCCAGGCCCACCAATTGCCAAAGGTGGGTGTGCGGCATGTTGGTTTTGGCGTGGTTAAGTAACACTACCTGGTCAATAATAAGCTTGCCTACATACAAAACAGCCAGCGGCATGGTGGCCTTAATAATGCGCAACAGCGCGTTGGTGGCTGTTATCCAGGGGCTGGTTTGCCATACCAATGTAAAAAACGCAGGCAGATTGCTTAACGCAGCAAGCCTTTGCTTAAATGTTACCTGTTCCGTTTTTGTTCTGCTGCCCGATTCTTTTTTTGCAAAATGTGTTGCCGCGCTCATCGCCGCAAAACTACTAAAATAACGGGCAGCCAGTGTGGCATTGAAGCAGGTGGTGTGTACCTGCCTGCATTATTCCTTATTTAGCAAATGCCACCGGTTGTTTTGTTTAAGAAATTACTTTTTAATAACCACGCTGCCTGCAACAAAGTCGTGTATGGCGCGTTTCTCGTAGTTTGAATGGATGGTTAGAAAGGAAATCCAACCCAGCGAAATTTTAATAACGTACCTGATAACTGCCTGAAAAATATTGATGCGCCGTGTTACATCGTAATGCTGCCTTACCCGTAACCCTTTTATGTAATTACCCAGGGTGCAGCCGAGGCTGGTACACAAAGGGTCGTACACAAACCATACCGCCACAAAAAGACTTATCCTAACACTATCGGGTACATTTTCATAGTTTTCGAGGATGGAAGAAATAATGAACATTAGAATAATCATTAAAACAACATCAATAAAGTTGGATTGTATCCTGTCGCCTAAGGATGGGTATTTGGGCTGTGGGCCAAGGGTTTCTGTTTGCTGCATGCAGTAATTTTTAAAGGTTCAGTGCTAAAGATATAGATAGAAAACTGCAATTACGTCAATACATTTAACACAGTTATATATACCTGTTAACTTTTTGCAAGCACCTGCTCGTTTAGTTTTATATAAACAAATGAGGCCATGTATAAACTGGTTTTAACCCTTATATCCATACTGCTGGCAGCAGCGGTTTTTGCCCAGGATAGTACCCGACTATTTTCATTTTCGACAGATGGCACCATCAAGGTTTCGGTAATAAGCCGGGGCCGGTCTTTTCACACTGTATATACTATTAATGGCATACCAATTACTGAAAGTATTTTAGAAAGGCATTTAATGAGCTATCCTCCAGCAGCACAGGAGCTTCAACAATACAAAACCATATGCAAACATCAATCCACCGGAGGATTAATATGCGCCGCTGTTGGTTTTGGTGCGCTTATTGCAGCCCATATACAGGCAAATCAGTCCAAAGTAAGTAGCGGCCCCAATTTTAACAATGCCCCCGTGTTTTTCTCAATAAGTATTGCCGGGTTAACAGGCGGAATGGCCTTCCTGTTCAGCCGTAACCGGCATCTTGATAAGGCAATAGATGCCTATAACCGTTTGTTTTAGTTTTACGAGGAGCAGTTTTACTGCGGCAGCCCAAACACAATAAGGCTGTTGCCTGCTGCCATAGCGATGCGTTGCTGCCCGTTTACACTGAATGATATAGGGTTGGAGAACATTTGCCCCCCTGTTTGAAACTGCCATTTTGATTTGCCGGTAACAGCATCCAGCGCAAAAAAATTGCCCTCTATGCTGCCGCCAAAAACCAGCCCGCCAGCGGTGGAGAGTACCCCGCTCCAGGGTGGTGATTGAAGCCTGAACTCCCATTTAATTTCGCCGGTGGTTGCATCCAGCGCTTTTACAGCACCATAAGCATTATCGCCGGGTAAAAGCTGCTCGCCCCCGCCCATAAAATACTGGCCCGGCTTATAGGGCGTTTCAGATTTAAAGTATAACGACCCCATCTCCCTTACCGAAACATAAAAAAGCCCGGTTGCTTCACTGTACGATGGGCTGAACCAGTTGGTGGCACCCTGCAGGCTTGGGTAAACCAGGTTGCCTTTTTCGGTAGGTTCTTTGCCGGGTATTTTAATGGGTTTGCCTTTGGCATCAAGCCCGGTGGCCCAGGTTTGCTTGGCGTACGCCTTGCCTGCTAAAAATTCGCCTGTTTTACGGTCGAGCACGTAGTAAAAACCGTTGCGGTTGGCGGTGGCCAGTACCTTGCGGGGTACACCGTTTATCTTCATATCGGCCAGTACAGGTATTTGGTTGGCATCCCAGTCGTGCGTGTCGTGCGGTGTAAACTGAAAATACCAGGCATGCTTGCCCGTGGTGGGGTTAATAGCCAATACTGAGCAGGTGTAAAGGTTATCGCCGCCCCTGGTATCGCCATTCCAGTCGGGGCCGGGGTTGCCAACACCCCAGTAAAGCAGGTTAAGCTCTTTATCGTAACTGCCGGGTACCCAGGTGGGTGCGCCACCTGTTTTCCAGCTATCGCCCGGCCAACTGTTGTTGCCTGGCTCACCTTTGCCAGGTATGGTGTATAAACGCCAGGCGCGCGCACCTGTTTTTGCATCATAAGCATCTAAAAAGCCCCTTATACCCGCTTCGCCGCCGCTGATGCCAATAATTATTTTGCCATCAATAGCAACGGGGGCGCTGGTAATGGCGTACCCGGTTTTATTATCGGCTACGGTAATGTTCCACCTAAGCGCGCCCGATTTTGCATCCAGGCAAATAAGGTGGGCATCCAGCGTGCCAACATATACACTGTTATCCAGTATGGCTACCCCACGGTTTACCTGGCCAAACCCCAGAAATTTTACATCCTTGGGTATTACAGGGCTGTATGTCCATATTTTCCGGCCGGTAGCTACGTCCAATGCTGTAACGGTGCTGGGCGGCTCAGTTATGTACATAACCTTATCTACCACCAGCGGCGTGGTTTCAAAAGGGTTGTTGCCAGGTTTGCATTGGTAAATCCACACAGGTGCAAGCTTTTGTACGTTGCTTGTATTTATTTGCTGCAGGGTGGAGTAACGGGTGCCTTTGTAGTTGCCAGAGTAGGTAAGCCAGTTGCCGGGTTCGCTCTCGGCATTGGCAATACGCTGGTAAGGCACCTGCGCTGTAACGGTTGTAAATAATGTGGCGGTTATGAAAAGCGCGATTACTGATTTCATTCGTTTCCTGATTTATAAAGGAAGGCAACAAGGTTTTCTAATTGTTTGTCGTTTAACACCTGCTTGAAGGAGGGCATAAGCGATTGGCCGTACAATTTATCAATCTGCTTCAACTGTGCTTTCTCAAACGAGTAATAGTTATTGGCGGCATCTTTTAGCTGAATTGTATAGGTATCCTCGTTAATACGAAGGCCGGTAATTTGTTTGCCATCCTGCGTGGTGATTTTTATGGGCAGGTATAAGGAGAAGCCATAGCCATTATCAAGGTCTGTACTGCCGGGCAGTTCTGCCGCAGGGTCCTGTAACGACTGGCGCAGGTACGCCGGGCTGCGGCTGGCCCCAATCTCCGAAAGGTCGGGCCCAATGCTGTTGCCTTGCCCGTTCATAATATGGCAGTTGGCGCAGCCTTGCGTATTGTATACAATCCGGCCTTCGGCGGTATCGCCTTTCGGCACTTCGCGGCCCTGGTTGCGCAGGTAGCCAAGGTAGGCGTACAGGTGATAGCAATCACTGTCGCTGTAAGCCCAGTTACTCGGCATGCCGGTACCAGCAATGCCAAGCTCAACCACCTGCGTAAACGAAGCAAAATCAGGCGCATGGGCCAGGCGTGGCCTTTTTAGGCTGGGGCCGGTTAAGCCATTGGCATCCATGCCGTGGCAGCGTACACATGTGGCATCAAACAGTTTTTTGCCCACTGTAACACTGTCGGGCAAATTGTCCGTATTTGTTGCAACGGTGGGTTTGTTGGCCCCGCTGCCGCAGGCGGCAGCCGCGGAAATGAGCAGGGCATACAAGATTTTTTTAGAAAGCTTGCGCATTTGGTTTTGGCTGTTGAGCAAGCAATATACGAAAAGGAGGGCAACGTTAAAGTGTTGAGGGTGTGGGTATTGAAAAATATATAGGGGCAGAAAAACAGCAAACAGATAAAAATAGCTAATCAGTAATTGGCTGTAATTAAAATTCGCCCCTGAAATTCTTTTATCAATCCCCTTTCTTTTGAAAGCTGTACATTAAATACCCCAGTGCTGGCAAAATAAACACACTGGCTATAAGCAGGGCCGCACCCAATGCAGCAATGGTGCTGGGGTTAGCAAAATTTTGCAGCAGCGAAAGGTTGTGGCCACTTTTCATAATAATAAAATCAGGAAAGAAGGTATGCCCGGCAGCAAACAGTATCATCACCACCTGGAAGCCCGCCAGCACGCGTATTATTTTTGTATCGCCACGAAGGATGAGTACCCACAATAACACCAGCGATGCAGCAGCCAATAACAATGCGGTAAGCCCTTCGGCATTGCCAAACACCCTGTATGCCAGGGGAATACCCTCTGCCCAGGCGGCGATAAACACCAGCGCCCCGCAAATAACGGCGGCAATGTTCATGCCACGGGCTTTTAGCACAAAACGGCGTTTGTTTTGCTCATCTACCTCGCCAATTAAATAAATGGCGGCCAAAAAGCCGCTTAATGCTACTGTAAAAAGGCCAACAGCAAGGCTAAACCAGTGCAGCCAGCTAAAAATATAGGCATCTAAAAAATTGGAGGCGCCATCATCTATATGCCCTGCAATTGCACTGCCCGCAATAATACCCAGGAACAGCGGCGTAATAAAGCTTGAAATAATAAAAATACGGTTGTACAACCGCTGCATATTATCCTTAACGGCATCATAACTTCTAAACACAAAAGCGGTGCCCCGCGCAATAATACCCATCAGCATACAAAGCAGCGGTATGTGCAGGTACAGGCTCATAGTGGTGTAAATAGCCGGGAAGCCCACAAACAATATAACAATAGCAATAATCAGCCACATGTGGTTGGCCTCCCAAATGGGGCCGATGGCATGGTAAAGAATATTACGTGTTTTATTACGGTTTTTTTTGCTGGTGAACAGTTCAATAACACCGGCACCAAAATCGGCCCCGCCCAATAAAAAATAGAGTATTATGGAGAGGCATAAAAAAGCGGTTACTACGTATTGCATACAGTAAGTGTTTGCAGGTTAAGCGTTATGGTTTACATCGTACACCAGGGACACCATCTTAATTTGCCGGTACAGCAGAAATACTACCGCTACACTAAGCGATATATACACCGCCGTAAACAGGTAAAACGACCATGCAATACCCGGCATAGGTGTTACCGCATCTGCCGTGCGCATAATGCCGTTAATAATCCAGGGCTGGCGGCCTGCTTCGGTAACCACCCAGCCTGCTTCAATGGCTATAAAGCCTGCAGGTATGGCTGCAACAAACAGTTTAAGTATCCACCGTGTGCCCAGCCAGCTACGTTTTTTAAACAACGCCACCAGGTACATAACAGCCAGTAAAAACAATGCACTGCCTAACCCCACCATTATTTGAAAAGCGTAATGCGTTATGGCAACAGGCGGTTGGTTTTGCGCAGGTATGACATCCATGCCCTTCACTTCTTTCGATGCATCCTCGTATATCATAAAACTCAGCATGCCGGGCAGTTCAAGCCCGTAGTGTACCGTTTTTGTTTTTTCATCTGGTATACCCCCCACCAGCAGTGGGGCATGTGTTTGTGTGTGGTACAAAGCCTCCATGGCAGCCAGTTTGGCGGGCTGTGTTTTTGCCACAAATTTGGCCGAAATATCGCCGCTTATGGGTTGCAGTATGGCTGCTGCCACCGCAAAAATGGCGGCTATTTTAAAAGCCTCTTTATGAAAAAGTACGTTTTTGTTGCGCAATATCATTAAAGCATGCACCCCAGCCACGGCAAAACCGGTAGCGGCAAAGGCGGCTATACACATGTGCAGCGATTGGGAGAACCATGCGCTATTAAACATTGCTTCAATAGGGTCTATATTAAGGTACTGGCCGTTAATATAATCAAAGCCCGCAGGGCTGTTCATCCAGGCATTGGCTGAAACCACCAGTATGCCGGATACCAGCCCGCTGATGCCCACCACCAGCCCGGTAAACCAATGAAACCATTTGCCAAACCTGCCCCAGCCATAAAGGAAAAACCCAAGGGCAATCGCTTCAATAAAAAAAGCAGTACCCTCCAACGAGAAGGGCATGCCAAATATGGGGCCTGCATGCAACATAAACGTTGGCCACAGCAAACCCAGTTCAAAACTTAAAACGGTGCCGGATACCGCCCCGGTAGCAAAAAATATGGCCACGCCCTTGCTCCAGGCTTTGGTAATGTTTTTGTACACCTCTTTTTTGGTGCGTATCCAGCCAAAATGTGCAATGGCCATAAAAAAAGGCATTACCATGCCAATACAGGAAAAGATGATGTGGAAAGCGAGGGATAAAGCCATTTGAGACCTTGCTGCGATGAAATTATCCATACTGTTGGTGTTGAAGATGAAAAGGCCGCGCCACTTTACGGTGCCAACGCGGCATCGCAGTATGGCGCGGCAAAATTACTTGCATTTGGGTACACTTATCATAAATTGGAGGAATATATTGCGGGTTGCGTAAACGCGGTGCAGCAATTTGGCAACGGCTATTAGCGGATGCTATTTGCAAATTTTAGTGTTATTTTACCCCTCATATTAAGTATGAAGCCTACCAAACAGTATATATTAGATAAAGCGCTGGCCATTTTTAACGAAAAAGGCTTTGTAAATGTGCGTTTGCAGCACATTGCAGACAGGGCTTTTGTGAGCGTAGGCCACCTGGCGTACCATTTTAAAAACAAGGAAGACATCATATTATCCCTTTACAAGCGGTTGAAAAAAAAGCAGGAATTGCTGTTAACTGAGTTTAGGGTATTGCCGCTTTTTGAAGATATTGACTTTTTGCTGCGCAACATTTACCAGTTACAGCAGCAGTACCTGTTTTTTTATTTAGATACACTGGAGGCGTTAAGGGCCTTCCCTGAAATTGCCGAAAAACACCAGGAGTTGCTGCGCTTTCAGCGGCAGCAAATAAAGTTTATGATGGAGTTTAACGCCTCCCGCGGTTCGTTTATTCAGCCGCAGTACAATGGCCAGTTTGATGCGCTGGCACACCTGTTTTGTTTAACGATGGATAACTGGATAAGCTACCAGTGCATTAATGGAACTACCGCTGTGGATGAAAACGCTTATTGCAGCAGCCTGTGGGCAGTGCTGCGGCCCTTGTTTACCGATATGGGCGTGCCGGAGTTCAGACAGCTTACCGGCAAAATAGTTGGGTAGCCTTACCCTTGCTTCCTGTTTCAGATTTTTTAAAAACATCCTTATGCACCAATTTTGGGTTTGCCTTACAGCCTATACTTTTATTGGGCTATCACCGGCTTTGGTGTTTAATCCCCCTTTCTGCTACTATTTGGGTTTGTTTTACGGTTGAATTACCTGCCTCTGCCGGGTTTTAAAAATAATTTTTAGAAAAAATATTCTAATTAGAAAATACTTACTAATTTAGGAAATAATTTCTAACAAAAATCAAACGATTTGCTATGGCCAATGTATTATGGTTACAAGGTGGCGCCTGCAGCGGCAATACCATGTCTTTCTTAAATGCTGAAGAACCAACCGTAGTAGAGTTGGTTGTAGATTTCGGGTTAAATATTCTTTGGCACCCCACCAGCGGCCTCGAACTCGGCCACCAGGTATCTCACCTAATGAGCGATTGTATTGCCGGTAAAATCCCCCTGGATATACTTGTGTTTGAAGGCTCGCTTATTGAAGGCCCCAACGGCA
>CAZRDD010000124.1:0-703 GCA_964598675.1 uncultured Parafilimonas sp. | reverse complement strand
GAAAAGGACTTTCTCAGGTGGCTTGATGTGTAGTAGCCATAGGCGACTGCGCTACCTGGGGCGGCATACCTGCCGTACCCCCCAACCCCAGCGAGAGCACCGGCCTGCAATTTCTTAAAAAAGAAAAAGGTGGCTTTTTAGGGGCTGGCTATGTATCAAAAGGCGGCTTGCCCGTTATAAATATTCCGGGTTGCCCCGCGCACCCCGACTGGATAACACAAATACTGGTGGCCATTGCCACTGGCCGTATTGGGGATGTGCAGGTTGATGCTTTTCATCGCCCCACCACCTTCTTCAGCGACTTTGTACAAACCGGCTGCACCAACGCCAGGGCCTTCAGCGAGAAAGTTGACGGCCATTTTGGCCAGCGCGGTGGTTGCCTGTTTTACGAAGTGGGCTGCCGCGGGCCAATGACACACGCAAGCTGCAACCGTATATTGTGGAACCGCCACTCTTCAAAAACAAGGGCCAATCACCCCTGCCTTGGCTGTACCGAGCCAGGTTTCCCCCACCACGACCTTAAAAAAGGCAGCATCTTTAAAACCATGAAGTACCTGGGCTTCCTGCCAAAAGAAAGCCCAACCGGCGAAAGCAAACTGGGCTATTACTTTAAAGCAGGTGTAGGCAAAGTATTAGGTGCCCCGCCAAAACTGTTTGAATATACCAAATAGCAAAGGCTGATTTTGCTTTCAGCACAACCGTG
>CAZRDD010000123.1:3469-11942 GCA_964598675.1 uncultured Parafilimonas sp. | reverse complement strand
CAAAGGCACCGCTTTTTGCAGTTTCAACACTGGCACATGCCATTCGTTGCCCTTTTGTTCAAGCAGATTACCCTTGTGCAGGGCAACGGCCTGGTTGTACAGTAATTCTACCTCTTTAAAACGCTCTATATTCTGCAGCAGGTTGTCTTCAACATTGCTGAATATTTCTTTAGCGGCGGGTAACAACTGGTGCCTTATATAATTGCGCGTGTATTTATCCTGCGCATTGGTGGAGTCTTCCACCCACTCAAGCCCGTTTTCCCTGGCGTAGGCCTCTATCTCCTCCCGCTTTGCAAAAAGCAACGGCCGTAAAACATTGCCCTGTTTTGCAGGTATACCATGTAACCCGCTTATGCCCGTACCGCGAAACAGGTTTATTAACAGTGTTTCAATCGTATCATTGGCATGGTGGGCCGTAACAATAAAACGGCTGGTGGTGGCAACATTATCCTCCCTCTCAACAACGTGTTTAAACCAATCGTACCGCAGTTTGCGGGCTGCCTCCTGTACCGACAGACGGTGCTGCTGTGCATAGCTATCCGTATCAAAACGGTTTACCAGTACAGGCAGGTTATGCTTTTGGGCCAATGTGCGTACAAAATCTTCATCCCGCTCACTCTCCTGCCCACGTAACTTAAAATTGCAATGGGCCAGCACCACCTGGTAACCGCTTTGTATGCACAGGTGCATCAGCACCACGCTATCCACCCCGCCACTTATAGCCAGCAGCAGGCTGCTGTTACCCGTTTGCAAAAAAGGGAACTCCGTTTTAATATGTTGCTTAAACTTAACTAACAAACTGCCCATACATCAAATATCAAATAAAAAACCCCGCAAATTAATGCGGGGCACAATTTAAATTACAATTGTTGTTTGTATCACCCGGCGCGGTATGCACTGGCGCCAGCGGGCTGCAAACAACCTATAGCTTAGTTTTTCTTCTGCTCTTTTGCCCAGGTATCCCTTAACGTAACGGTACGGTTAAATACCAGCTTGTCGTCGGTTGAGTCTTTGTCAATAGCAAAATACCCCTTGCGCAAAAACTGGTAACGCTCGTTAAACTTTGCCGATTTCAACGCAGGCTCGGCCCAGGCGGTTGGCAATACTGTTAGTGAGTCGGTATTTACATAATCTTTAAAATCGCCTTCGGCAGCATTTACATTTTCCACCTTAAACAGGCGGTCGTACAGGCGCAGTTCAACAGGCACGGCATGCAGCGCACTTACCCAGTGCAGGGTAGCTTTTACCTGCATGTTGGCAGCCTCTCCACCGGTTTTGCTGCCGGGTATGTACACGCACCTAACCTCGGTTATGTTGCCTGCATCATCTTTCACCACTTCTTCGCACTTAATAATGTAAGCGCTCTTTAAACGCACCATCTGGCCGGGTGCCAGCCTGAAAAACTTTTTAGGCGGAACCTCCATAAAGTCTTCCTGCTCAATATACACTTCCCTGCTAAACGGTATTTCGCGGTAGGCAAGGGTTTCAGCTTCGGGGTTATCCTCACTGGTTACTATCTCTGTTTTACCTTCCTCGTAGTTGGTAATTACCACCTTAAGGGGGTCTAAAACCACCATCCTTCTAAGCGCTATTTTGTTAAGGTGTTCGCGCACACAAAACTCCAGCAGACCAACATCAATCAGATTTTCGCGTTTGGCAACGCCAATTTTCTCGCAAAAATCACGTATGCTTTCGGGGGTAAAACCACGCCTGCGCATACCGCTTATGGTAGGCATGCGGGGGTCGTCCCATCCGCTTACATATTTTTCGTTCACCAATTGCAGCAAACGGCGTTTGCTCATTACGGTGTAGTTGAGGTTTAAACGGGCAAACTCGTACTGGTGCGAGGGGAAAATACCCAACTGCTCAATACACCAGTCGTACAACGGGCGGTGCGGAATAAACTCCAGCGTACAAATGGAATGGGTAATATTTTCTATTGAGTCGCTTTGGCCATGCGCAAAGTCGTACATGGGGTAAATACACCAATCGTTGCCTGTGCGGTGGTGGTGTGCATGTTTAATGCGGTACAGCAATGGGTCGCGCAGGTGCATGTTGGGCGAAGCCATATCAATTTTAGCACGCAGCACTTTTTCGCCATCGGCGTATTTACCAGCCCGCATATCGCTGAACAACTGCAGGTTTTCTTCCACGGTACGGCTGCGGTAAATGCTATCCTTACCTGGCTGAGTGGGTGTTCCTTTTTCGGCAGCTATCTGCTCGGCAGAGCTGTCGTCAACATACGCCAGCCCTTTTTTTATAAGCTGTACGGCAAAGCCGTATAGTTGTTCAAAATAATCGCTTGCGTAAAACTCATTGCTCCAGTTAAAGCCAAGCCATTGAATATCTTCCTTAATACTGTCTACATATTCGGTATCCTCCGTTACGGGGTTGGTATCATCAAAACGCAGGTTGGTTTTACCGCCATATTTAATAGCCAGCCCAAAATTTAGGCAAATGCTTTTGGCATGGCCAATGTGCAGGTATCCGTTTGGCTCGGGGGGGAAACGTGTTAAAATACTGGAGTGCTTACCACTCTTAAGATCTTCTTCAACGATCTCCTCAATAAAATTCAATGATTTTTCTTCAGCCATTCAGTTGGAGTTTCAGTTAAGGCAAAGATAAGGGTTACTTAGCACGAAGGGCATTTTTGATTATGCGATTTAGGACGTAGGATGACGCATACCTTTGGCTGTCAATACAATATAAAAATACAAACTGGCCAACAGATTGCAAAAAAGACTGACTTCCAGTTGCTTACACATCATTTTGAATATGCGGTGTATAAGGCAGGCGCTAAACCGGCATCATACACCGCACATCAAAAACAGCCTGCACAACCCGCCTGTTAGGGCTGGGTTTCCAGGGTAGCTTTATCAATAATTTGATACATTACTTTGTTATCATCCCCTATTACCTGCTGGTAATAATTACCCTCCGGCGACTTAAAATATTGTTCCCCATTAATGGTTACTGTAACACAGCCATCGGGCAGTTTACTTACAAGGTCGCCCGTAGCGGGGGCTGTAGTATCGGGCGCAGCCTGCTGTGGTTGAGGTTGTACCTGCTGTGGCTGCTGGTAAGGTTTTGTTTGCGATGGTGGTGCTGGCTGGTATTGGTCGTCGTATTGCGGCTTGCCAGTTTCCAGCCTGCCGTTGCGGCCAACCACCCTAAACCATGTTTCGCCGTTATCCCTTATTTCCCTCACGTAAAAAGTGCCATAGTATTCGTAAAACTCCTGGCCATTAATAACATCGGTTTTAGCACCGGCGGGCAATTCCGGCACCAAAGCGCCCAATGGCGGTGCAACCACCTGGTAACCACCATCGTTATACGGGCTGTAGAATATACCCCCATAATAGTAGTAAGGGTTAGGCCCAAAATAAAACGGGTAGTAGCCATAAGGCAAAACCCCTATGCGTATACCCAACGGGGGCAGTGTTAAATGCAGCCCAAAGCCATACGAGCGGTAGAATAACCCGTTATAGTACCCATAATTCATACCACCAAACCCAATGTAAGAGTAATGGGGATGATAATAAACACGCGCGGCACCGTAACCGGGGCCATAGTAATGGTAACTGCCGCGTGGCGCATAATAACCGCCACCCACATGCACCCCACCGCCAAAATGATAGATAGGCTGATAACGGCTGCCCGAGTAAGTACGGGTACCACTAAAGCCACCACCACGATACCCACCACCGCCACGGCCACGCTGGGCCAGCGCATCTGCCGAAACGAAGAGCATTGCAATAAGCAATACCATCATGGCCAACCTGTTAAACATATTTATTTTCATAAAACATAAATTATTACCTAATTAGAACGCACAGAAAAGAAAAAGATTAATAAAGAAATCATAAAACCGCATTTTATTTTTCTCTTCATTAAACTTTGCTACCCTTTTTACAGGTATCCTTTCTTTTTAAGATAATCCACCCAAATACTATACCCTTTTTTGTTAAGATGCAGCCCGTCAATGGTATACTGTGCATCCAGACGATTTTTGGCATCTACAAAAAGCGGCACAAGGTTTATAAAGGTGCAGTGCAGTGGTTTTAGTATACCCGGCAATATGGCATCGGTATGTTGCACATGCTGTTGTTTATCGTAATGCTGCGGAAAATTGGGAAAATCGGGGTTTACCGGCAGAATACTCTGTACGTAAATTTTAGTATCCGGGCTGCCCTGCTGAATGGTGGTAACAATTTTGCGGATATTATCGGCAATAACCGTATCGGGAATATCCTTGCCAATATCGTTTATCCCAATCAGCAAAAACAGCTTTGAGGGTTTTCGTTTGATGATGTCATCCAGCCGTTTAAGCACCCCAAAAGTAATATCGCCACCAATGCCACGGTTTATAACGGTGGTATCGCCGGTAAGGGCGGGCCAGTCGCCCATTTCGGTAATGCTGTTGCCCAAAAACACAATGCGGCCTGTTACAACGGGCTCCTTCTCAAACTTTTCCACCCGTGGCCCGTAATGCTCGGGTATAAAGCCAATGGTATCAAACAGGTGCTGGTTGGTTAGCTGCCCTTTGGCACTAATGCCGCCCGCCAGGCATAACAATAAGTAGCACAGGAATTTTATTTTCATACAAGCTTTTTACCTGTTAAATATAGAACATGCCGTTAGAATAAACTGGCCGCAGGCATTATTTTTGAAACTACCTTTAAACCAATAAAACTAAAATTTATGCTGGTTACAACAAGCACACACCTTGAAGGATATAAAATTACGCAACAACTTGGCCTGGTACGCGGTATTACCGTACGCAGCCGAAGTGTACTGGGCAATATTGCCGGGGCTTTTCAAACACTGCTGGGCGGCAATATATCAGTATACACCGAGTTGTGCGAAACTGCCCGCAATGAGGCGTACGAACTTTTACTGCAACATGCCCGCCAGGCTGGTGCCAATGCTATTATAAGCATGCGTTACGATGCCAACGAGGTAATGGATGGCGTTACCGAAGTGCTGGCCTACGGCACCGCAGTGGTGGTTGAGCATGTTTAAACAATGGCTTTTTTACTGCCAACAGGTAACCATTAAAAAAGGCAGCCGCTCTACATTAGAACGGCTGCCTTTTGTTTGAGCGGAAGACGGGACTCGGACCCGCGGCCTTTAGTTTGGGAAACTAATGCTCTACCAACTGAGCTACTTCCGCTTGTGGGGTGCGAATGTACAAATATTTGGCATTTTTATTTACGGTAACCAAAATAACCTGTGCAAAAAATAAGCGTGATGCAAAAAACAAGTTTAAAATGCAAACACCTTAAGCAAACTCAACCAAAGCAATGCTATAACCCCCTATTAAATAATTAGCCTGCAATAACATATTAATCTGCACCTGCCCCCTGTTAGCTTTATTTCCTCACCCTGGTCTTTGAACTTATTTTTCGTTTTACAACTTGCATATTTCAAATAATCTACTATTTTTATATTGTTCAAAGTAGTAACACCTAACCCTGTAATACGTATCCATGATATCGCATTGCCCTAAATGCTCCAGTGAAATTGTTGAAGACTCAAATTTTTGCCCGTCATGTGGTTTTAATTTAGCAGTTGAATATATTGAGGTGCCTGTTTGCCCAATCTGCAAGAAGACTTACCCGGAAAATGAAAAGTTTTGTATTGACGATGGCGCTAAACTACTGCGGCAAGGCGATTTGGTACCCCGGTGTGTAATTTGTAATACCCCTTATGATAATGAGGTTAAATTTTGCCCGTTAGATGGAGGTGCGGTAACAACTATGCAACCCGCCCAATACCAACAGTCTGCCTTCGGCCAGCCAATACCGCAAAATATTAATGGAAGAACCTTTAAAAACCCTAAGGCATCTTTAGGTGAAAGATTTTTAGCAGCATTAATTGATGGTATGATATCATTCGGGCTATTGCTGCCGGCATTTATACTTTTGTTTTTAGCCTGGGATAAAAGCCTGGGCGATAACAATGGTGAAGTTTTGAGCCTTTTTTTGATTGCATTATTACTATCCTTAATTCCATTAGCGTATAATTTAGCAAAAGATGGCTTAGGTGCAGGGCAAAGCTGGGGAAAAAGAACACTGGGCCTGATGGTTATAAACCTTGACAATAACACGCCGTGCGATTTTAGTAAATCATTTTTTAGGAATATCATATCCTTTTTGGTTTGCCTTATTCCATTTATTGGATGGGCAATAGAACCTGTTATGATTTTAGCGACAGAAGACGGGAGAAAACTCGCCGATAAATCTGCAAACACTCAAGTAATTAACAAGAAATATTACCTTTAAAAACAACTACATGAACTGCCCTAACTGCAACACCCCAAACCAGGAAAATGCAAGATTTTGTAAAAACTGTGGCACTGCTTTAACATTTGCTCCAAAAATTGAAAACAATAACAGTAAACAAGCAATATTGCTGCTGGCGCTTTTTATAGGCATACATTATGTTGATATGTTAGCGTGGTTTATTCTTCAAAAAATTATTGCACCTTTTCTATTTACAAAACATGGAATTACAGATTGGGAAAAAGTGAGCCCTGTTTACAAGGTTTTTGGATGGATTTCAGACATCGCAATTATTATAGCAACACTAATACTTTCGATAGTAATAAAACATAAAAAAGCGAGGATATTGCTAATCGTATGCCTGTTTTTACGTATTATTTTTTTAATAGGTTACAGGTTATTTCAAAAGATTTAGCTACTGCAGAACACCATTGCATGCTATGCGAACAGGACGTTTGTTTACAAATTGTTTAAACCGGTATACCGTCGTTAAATAATTTGTAAACAAACATCCTGATAATGACAGCCTACGTAGCATTAAACATCTCTGCTAATTTTTTTTAACGGCTGCCGCCGATGGTGATAAGACCGCAGAGGATAGTTTGTTTTTTGTTAACCCAACCCAATAAAGCATTACAGCATTTACAAATGCACTATGCTTTTTTACCAAAAGGCAGCAGCTTTTTGATGCTCTTAAACAATCTGCTATATGCCTCCTTATTAAACAACTGCGAATCGCGCATGGCTTTTACCGTTAAAAATATACCAACAGGCACCAGCACCGCTGTTGAAAGCCACATGCCCTCAAATTCGTTGGTGATGCCATCTTTGGCAAACTTTTCGCCAAAGGTGTTCAGCAGGTGAAAAAGCACAAAAAATATTACGGCAAACACCAGCGGGGTACCCAGCCCCCCTTTACGTATGATTGACCCCAGCGGTGCACCAATCATAAACAATACCAGGCAGGCGAACGAAAGGGTGAGTTTACGGTGCCATTCAATCCAGTGCGCCCGTACAAATTTTCTCTTTTCAGTATAGGTTAGTGCAAGATTATCAACAGTACTTTTTAGTGAGGCTAAGCTATTGGCGCACCTGTCAAAAATTTGGGAAGACAGGGTGTCCGGTATAATAGCATCCACCGTGGTGGCATTTTTTACCAAAAAGGCAGGCAAAGGGGTTATCCAAAGGCTGTCGCGTACATTTTTTTTAAACTTATCGGGCACCAGGTTATAATACGCCCTGTTAACGCTTGCGGTACGCTTTAACATGGCTGCGGTATCCCACCGGGCAGAATCAAACTTTAAAAACCGGAAATAAGGTACCATATCCTTATCCGTTTGCACATAAAAATCCTTATTTGCCTCATCAAGGGAGTCTATAGCCTTGCCCAACTGTGGCAGTGTAAGCATTTTGGGGTCGTAAAAAAGGGAGTCTTTCGTGCGGCTGAAGGCAAAACTTTTTAAGCTAAACTCCTTTAAATAGTCTTTAAACCCAAAGCGTATAAACTGTGTACCGGGGCTGTAGCGGTTGCCCTCTTCCTCGTAGTTCCAGCCATTGTGCAGTTTAAACTGCAAAAAATTATCTTTTGTAACACGCATGGTGCCATAATCGGCCACCAAAAAATGGTCCTGCAGGCCATTGTTCTTTTCGTAAATAACCACATTGCGTATGGTGCTGTCGTCTTTTTCTTTTTTTCCTATCTTAATTACATAGCCTTCAATCTTATCATAAAAAACACCCTCCTTTAAATCGAACGCGGGCTTTTTTACAATAATGTCGTATTTAAGCGAGTTTAATTTTAACTGCGCAACGGGTACTATGTTGTTGGCAAATAAAAACGCCACGCCGCACATAAAAACCGCAACCACAAACAGGGGGCGCATAAACCGCAGCAGCGGTATACCGGCCGATTTAATGGCCACCAGCTCAAAGGTTTCGCCCAGGTTACCAAAGGTCATTATGGAGGAGAGCAGCAGCGCCAGTGGCAGGGCAAGCTGAACGGCGGTGGCTGCCACAAAGCCAATAAGCTCAAGAATGGTTAAAAAATCAAGCCCTTTGCCCACCAAATCATCAATGTACAACCACATAAACTGCATTACCAGTACAAATTCGGCAATTAAAAGGGTGGCTACAAAAGGGCCTATAAATGCACGGAGTATGAGTTTATCAAGTTTTTTAAGCACCTTGTA
>CAZRDD010000123.1:0-3459 GCA_964598675.1 uncultured Parafilimonas sp. | reverse complement strand
GCAAATGTAAAGCTTTCAAAAAACGAATTAGCACTGGTTACAGATAAGCAGGTTATTTTAACAAAGAACCTGATAATACAAAAAGTTTATACCCTTTTTGGGGAGCTGAGCAGCCATTTTCAGGCCCGGATGCAGGAGAATGGGGCATTATTGCCTGCCGAAGCGCTGGCCCCTGGCCCCAAAATTTACAAGGGTGAGCAATACCTGCAATTACCGTATGTAATTTTAGACTGCCCCCGGTTTTATACAAAAACCGATGTGCTGGCTGTACGGTGTATTTTTTGGTGGGGGAGTTTCTTTAGCATTTCGCTGCACCTGGCGGGCAGCTTTCTGCAACAGCGCCAGGCGCGTTTAATTAACTGGATGCAGGATAAGCACCATACTGGCTGGTATGTTAGCAACAGTAACGATGCCTGGCAACACCATTTTGAGGCCAATAACTACATTGCGATGGAGGAATGTATACAAACAGAGGGCTGGCTACAGGCAATTGAGCAACGCGAATTTATTAAACTGGCAAAAAAATTACCATTACAACAATGGGATGATGCTTTCTGTTTTTTTACAGCCGGGTTTAGGGATTTGGAAGTATTGTTATAAAATTAGCTGCCCAGGCGGTGAAAAAGCTCTTTCACCTGGTACTCCCATAACTGGGATTGGTCTTTTATTTCTGCTTTTTCGGCAAAATCTTTAATAACCAGTATTGTTTGGTTTGATATTTCTGCTTTTTCTATTTTAAACTCAAAGTATTCATCCTTGGGTGAGGTAAGCCAGCGAAAACGTATAAACTTGTCCAGCTCTTTATCTACAACGGCAGCTTTTTCAACAGTGCCGTTCCAGCTAAAGCTGAAAACATTATCCCACTCGTCAACTTTATCTGCAAACCATTCCTGCAGCCCGGCAGGGCTTGCAAGAAACTCATACAGTATCTGCGGCGAGCATCTAACCGAATATTCTAATGTAAATAGTTGTTTTTTTGCCATTATTTAGTTTTTATTCAACTGGGTTGGGGGCTGCAATAATATTAAATAATTCCAACCATCAAAATATTTTTTTGTAAACCTGCGCTTTAAGTTTTGTTGCGCGTGTTTTTCCCCTGCAAATACGGGGAAAACACCCTATTTTATAAACAGGGGTGCTTTTTTTTTGGCTGCTTCCGGCGGTTTGCTAACTTGCTACTACTTCAGCATATCACTTTAATAGAGAGACGCAACCTCATAACCCAACTATTAAAACAACCGGCCGTAAAAAAAACTACCTCATGAGCATGCGTCAACTCAGGATCACGAAATCTATTACCAATCGTGAATCTCAAAGTCTTGAAAAGTACCTTCAGGAAATTGGTAAAGTACAACTTATTTCAGCCGAAGATGAAGCCAGCCTGGCAAAACGCGCCCGCAAAGGCGATGCGCAGGCAATGAACCTGCTGGTTGGGGCTAATTTAAGGTTTGTGGTTTCTGTTGCAAAACAATACCAAAACCAGGGCCTTACCCTTAGCGACCTGATTAACGAGGGCAACCTGGGCCTGATTAAAGCAGCCCTTAAATTTGATGAAACAAAGGGGTTTAAATTTATTTCGTACGCCGTATGGTGGATAAGGCAAAGCATTTTGCAGGCACTTGCCGAGCAGAGCCGCATTGTAAGGCTGCCCGTAAACAAAGTAGGTTTTTCAAACAAAGTAAGCAAAGCCTGGCACCAGCTGGAGCAGGAGTTTGAACGCGACCCTACCAACCAGGAAATTGCAGAATTGCTGAATGTGGATACCGAGGAGGTTTTTGCGGTTGTAAGCACCCATACCCGCCACATTAGCATTGACACCTATTCCGGCGAAGAGGAAGACCAGGCACTTATTGATGTAATGGAAAACCCTAACGCCGAACGGGCCGATGCTCACCTTATGTACAACGAATCGCTGCGTTACGAAGTGCAGCAATCGTTACACACCCTTACCGAAAGGCAAAAAGAAGTAGTGTGCTGTTATTTTGGCATTGGTGTTGACGAGGCCCTTAGCCTTGAGGACATTGGCATAAAAATTAACCTTACCCGCGAGCGTGTGAGGCAAATTAAAGACCGCGCTATTGACAAAATTAAAACAAGCAGCCGGGGTAAAATGCTGAGGGTATATTTGGGATGAACAGTTTTAGCCGTATAATGGTTGTTTTATAAAAACGCTGTTGCAGGCTTTGCAACACATGGTAATGGTTAAAGTTTACAGCAGGCCGTTGCTTTTACCGCAAAAAGCTTACATTTACAACAACCTGTAACAGCGTTTTATGAAAAAAACAGTTCTATACATATTTTTCTTTATTGTTGCTATTGCCAGTGTGGTTGCGCAAGCCCCCAAAGTGGTGGGCGATTGCACAATTACCTTCAGCATTACCGGGGCAGACCCATCCACCAATAAAGACCTTGCAGGTGCCATTAAAACATTTTATGTAAGGGGCAAAATCTCCAGGGTTGATATAAGCAGCACCACCTACCAGCAATCTGTAATTTATAACAATACCACTGGCGATGCAGTTATACTACAAGAGGTTGGCGCCAACAAATACATGAGCCATTTAACCCCCGAAAAATGGAACCAAAAAAATATTCGCTACCAGGGGGTAACATTTACTTATACCAGCGATGTTAAAACAATACTTGGTTACGAATGCAAAAAAGGCACCGCCCTGCTTAAAGATGGCACAGGCTATACCTTTTATTATACCCCTACGTTAACCCCATCAGCCACCGAAAACCCTTACCAGTTTAAGGATGTGCCTGGCCTGGTGCTTGAGTACGAAATTGGCGGTAAGGATAAAGCATCAGCCATAACATACACCGCCACCAAAATAAATTTTAGCCCGGTACCAGCTTCCAAATTTGAGATACCTACTTCGGGCTATCTTGTAAGAGATAATTAACATTGCTGTTTTGCTGTAAAGCAGCCCCAAATTGACATAAAAAACAGTTAAAGGCCCTCTCAACAGCTTTTCTACAACGCAGAGCCCCTTAAAAAAAGTATACCCAGTAACCGCATACCATTGTGCAGCCTAACGTTTATGCACAACAATACTGCTTCTGCGCTTTTTTTAAAACCACCTTATATTTTTGCCATTCATCCCCAATTTACACTTGCAGCAAACCTAAACTTGCCATTGCTATATAAAATTTTACGGGCGCAGGTAATATCATAACTTGAGAAAAATTTTACCTGTGGATGTTTTAAGCATAAATAACATTACTAAATACTACGGCAAAATACAGGCGCTTAACAATGTATCGTTCAGCGTACCAGCAGGCAGTGTATTTGGTATTTTGGGGCCTAATGGCAGTGGCAAAACCACCCTGCTGGGTATTGTTATGGATATACTGCGCCCCACATCGGGCAACTTTAGTTTTTTTGGCGGGCCAGCCACCGCCGATACCAGGAAGCAGGTAGGCACCCTGCTTGAAACGCCTAATTTTTACCACTAC
>CAZRDD010000122.1:0-11944 GCA_964598675.1 uncultured Parafilimonas sp. | reverse complement strand
TATAACAATTGTATAGGGCTCGCGTTCATCCGGCTCGCTGTGAAAATACTGTTTATCTATCCAGTGCTGGTACCATTTCTGCTCGGCTTGCTGATGATCGAAGTTTTTACTGAGTTCCATGAAGAAGTTTATTGTTTACAGTCTGTTATTGCTATTTAAAAAATAAGGATTACCCCATATCCGCCTTACTATGATGTTACGGGCGGCAAAAGTAATAATAAAAATGCCCCGCAGTTAGCGGGGCATCTTCAATATATTGGCCTTAGAAAGATTTTACCAAAAATTCAACCGGCTGTTCCATATAGTTTGAATATGCCCCGCAGCTTGTTTGGCAGGCTGCTGATCCACGACAATGGAAGTACCGACCGAAGTGGCTGATTGATTAGTATTTTTATTTGAAGGACTGATTGAAAGCGAACACTGATTTACACAGTCTTTCAATTTTGCACCGGCAGATTCAATTTGCTCCATCCGGCTGCCGCAGGCAACAAGAGTTAAAGCGAAAGCAGCGGTTAATATACAAGGGCGCATGGTGTTTGTATTTGCATTGCAAATGTATGGTGTTTTTTAACATATAACATTAAATACTGTTAATTATTGTTTAACGGTTAAGCCCTTTTATTCTTCAAAATCTCAGTTTTTTTATAGAACAATTTGAATACAAAACAGACAAGTTATTCAATATCTGTAGCTTCTGTAACAGCATCAAGGTTTAGTCTGCCATAAATGTGCGGAAAATACTCGTTCATACGGGCGGAATAATCGCGCTGCAAACGGCAGTGCAGCTTGTTAGTATCGATAGTAAGCTTAACCAATGGCCCCTTGCCTGCAAAATACCTGTTTAATACACCTGCCACCTGGTGTTCCTCGCTGCAATGTATAAAACCTTCTGGCTGAAGGGAGGCTGCTTCGTAAAACCCATTTTTATTTGCCTCTGCCCACTCTGCTTTTGTAGTAACGTGGTATATAATATTTGTCATTAATACTTTTTTGAATAAGCCGCCCCATTTATTAGCGACATCTGTGATTGTTTTTACGCTATACAGGTGTTGAAGTAGTTATTACCCTGGGAATATGCTGTTCCAGCAGCATTAAATCGGCCAGCACCATTGCAGTAACGGCTTCCATTACCACGGGTACGCGTAAGGCAATACATAGGTCGTGCCTGCCTTTAACGGAAAACGTTTCCATTTCGCCGGTTTCCCAATTTAGTGTAAACTGGTCTTTAGGGGTTGAAGATGTGGGTTTTATTGCCAAACGGTAAACAAGCTCGTTGTTATTGGTTATGCCGCCTACAATACCACCTGCGTTATTGGTGGCTGTTTTACCACTTAAATCGGCAATGGCATCGTTGTGCTGTGTGCCAAACATTTTTGCAGCCGCAAAGCCTGTACCAAACTCCACGCCCCTAACGGCCGGGATAGCAAAAGCTGCATGTGCCAGCAACGATTCAGCACTGTCGAAAAAAGGCTCGCCCAACCCAATTGGCAGTCCGGTGGCCCTGCATTCTACAATTCCGCCAATAGTATCTTTGGCATCAATGGCTTTTTGCAGGCCTTTCTCCAAATCAGCCTCACCACCAATTTCCAATATTTGTGCTTTTACTTCTATACCAGCATATGCCAGCAGTTTTTTGGCTATTACCCCAACAGCTACCAGGCAAACGGTTAACCTGCCGCTAAAGTGACCGCCGCCCCTGTAATCTTCAAAACCACCAAATTTTTTGCTGGCCACAAAATCAGCATGGCCCGGGCGTGGCACGGCACGTTGTTTTTGATAATCGCCGGAACGGGTATTGTTATTCTCGAACAGTATGGTTAGTGGCGCACCAGTAGTAAAGTTGTTAAACACACCACTTTTAAAAATGGGCAGGTCACTTTCCTGGCGGGGCGTAGTACCTTTTTGGGTACCGCCTTTTCTGCGTTCAATATCCGTCAAAAAATCTTCAACGGTTAATGGTAAACCTGCTGGTATACCATCTATATTAATGCCAGCGCTTTCGCCATGCGATTCGCCGAAAATATTTACTCTTAATATGCGTCCAAAGCTGTTCATAAATTCACTTTAACCCCCAAAAAGGGCACTTTTAAATTACAGTTTACAGTATGTTCATCGTCCCAAAAGAAGACTGAATGATTATTCCCTGTAGTTTTCTAACTATATGTACTGTTCTTAAAATTTTATTTTTAACCATGCATATAGTATAAAGTCTTATTGAAACAAATAATCTTTATAATACCTCAGGTGCCTGTAGAAATCCCTTAGCCTTTTAACAAGCGGCTTTCTGCTTTGTTTCCAACTTGGCGCTACAGGCATAGTTGTAGGCTCGTTAATTGAATTGATGTGCGAAAAAAGCTCCTTGTTGTTGTCGAAATACAACGCACGCCCTTTGTGCTTTAAAAAAGCCATCATCATCTTGTACTCGGAGTGTCGCCCATTCACTCCCTCCATATACCTGCCAAATTTTTTCAGAAAATCACTTCTGCGCAAATGAGGGTGATCACTATAACAAAAAAATTTTCTGTAACCGGGTTTCCAAAAACCAAACTTCATTTCAGAAAAACCCTCCTTATAAGGCTGTAAATAAGGATATTTAAAAAACGCGTAAAACCTGGTTATATCAAACCCAGGCTGCTCATTCATGATAGCCAGCGCATTGGCAAAATGAAGTGGCAAACCTGGCGAGGGCGCAAAATCTTCCTGTACATAAAATGTGTAACGCGCTGTTACTGCATCCTGCCCCTTGTTAAGATTATTACCTAACCCCTTGTTTACCTGCGATGTAACAAGTTTAAACCCATAAACCTCTTTCAGGCGGTGCAATTGCTGCTGGTGTTCGCCTGTGCTTCCGTCATCAGATACTACAATTTCATCAAATACCCATCCCTGTCCTGCAAAGGCCTCTAATAACCGCTCAAGCGAATGGCTGCGGTTATAATGTGTTACCAGTAAGGCAACGTCGGGAAAATGATGTATTTGCTTGTTATCTTCAACGGTCATACTTATGCGAAGTTTAGGCTTTGAATATGCAGATAAATTCATTTAATATTTTACCAAATTACCCCAAAACACAATGCCTACATTTATAAAACCTTAATTCTCAACTTCTGTTACCACATTTACACCAGCCCCAAGTAACTCTATATGTTTATAAAAATCAGGGTATGATTTATTGATGGCCTGGGCTTCGTCTATTACCACTTCACCCTCCGCTTTAAGGGCAGCAACAGCACAAGCCATTGCTATACGATGGTCGTGGCGGGAATGTACCTGCGCAGCTTTTACCCCGGTACCTCCACTTATAAACATTTCGTCCCCTTTTAACTCTATGGCTATACCAAGTTTTCCAAACTCATCCTGCAGGGTTAATGCCCTGTTACTTTCCTTATGGGTTAGCCTTTGTACACCTTTTATTACAGTAACGCCCGTGCAATAAGCAGCCAGTGCCACCAGTGGAGGGAATAAATCCGGGCAATCGGTGGCATCAAACCTGAACGGAACTAAAGCGCCTGGGCCAATATTAATTACCCCATCTTGAATGGCAAGGCTGCAACCGCAGTCTTTTAACGCCTGCAGCACCGCTTTATCTGCCTGGGTAGACTGTACATCCAGCCCTTTTACGGTGATGTTGCCAGCTATGGCCCCTGCTACCAGCAAAAATGCGCCACCACTCCAGTCGCCTTCAACAGTATATTCAATTATAGGTTTAACATCATCTTTATCAGAAGATTCAAAATAAAATTCTTCGTAATTACTGTTTGTGGGAACTGGCAAGCCAAAATCTTTCATCACCTTAAGCGTAAGGTCAACATAAGGCCTGCTTTTTAAATCAATCACTTTTATACCAACACCGCTGGCGCCTGCTGCTGCATACGCCAACAATAACCCGGTTAAAAACTGGGAGCTTAACGACCCATCAATAGTTATATTCTGTGGTTGCAGTGGCCCTTTTAATATTAGCGGCAGTTTGCCTTTGTTTGATGTTACCTGTACGCCCAGTTGCGGCAATACCTCATCAAAAAAATCCATTGGACGGCTTAAAAGGCTGCCTTCTCCATTAATAGTAATGGTACCAGCATTTAATGCAATAATGGGTGCAAACATGCGTATGCCCAAACCGCTTTCGCCACAATTAACGGTTACACCATCTGTCGATGAAGCAAGGAACCTTTCGGAATTAATTTTTACAGAACCGTTATGCAGGTTTTCAATAGTTGCCCCCAGTACCTGGATAACACCAAGTGCTGCTTTATCGTCGTTAGAGGTACCTGGGTTGTGTACAATGCTGCCAGCCCGGCGAACAAGTGCTGCAGCACAGGCGCGCTGCATAGAACTTTTTGAGGCAGGAGCAAAAATTTGACCAGTTATAGCAGAAGGAAAAACTGACACTTGCATAGTTCTAATGAAATTCTTTTGTTATTACAATAAGGCCAACAATGTTATTATTAAACTCCTCCAGTTCTTCAGCAGGCACCCACAGTTCCTCATGCACCTCATCCCCTACCACCTGTCGTTCAAACTTTTGCAGATAAGCTTCGTTTACCTCAAACCTGGTTACATATCCGCTTCCGCTGGCCGGAACATTCCAGTCCCGCGCAATTTGGATAGCATATTCTTCATTTAGAACAGGATAGAAAATGGGCTGCTGCAACAACCGTGGCGGAAATCTTTTATACCCCGACTCTTCAATCTTTTTCAACTCATCTGGGCCAACCGGCCTGTATAGTGTTTTCGTTGACATACTCCTCTGGCATTTATACACTTGCTGGCTTATGCTGCGCCAGGTGTTTTATTACCGGCTTTATCTCGTCAATAGCAAGTGGCTTTACCACCCCTTTGCCTATTTTTTCCAGCAGCACATAATGTATTTCGTTGCTAACCCTTTTTTTATCTGCACGCATGGTTTCAAGGGCTTTGTCCGCATCAAACTTAAAAAATGCAGGCAAGCCGTATTTTACAATCAGCGATGCAATGTTTTCTGCCCCTTTTAATTTAAGCAGGTTTGTGCTTAAGTAAGCGGCCGCCACCATGCCTACTGCTACAGCATGCCCATGCGGCAGCTTGTAAGTATTTTCGATGGCGTGGCCTAGGGTATGGCCAAAATTTAGCAATTTTCTTTCGCCCTGCTCAAACTCATCGGCCTGTACCACCTTGCTTTTCAGCAAAGCATTACGCTGTATAAGTTTATTAAGCAGCACTTTATCTTTTTGAAAATCAACAGGTTTATGCTCATTTAACAGTTTAAACATAGCTGCATCTTTAATACAGGCATGTTTAATTATTTCGGCAAACCCATTTATCCATTCTTCTTTTGGCAAAGTTTTTAAAAGAGAATAATCGTACAATAAAAACTCTGGTTGCCGTATAAGGCCTACCATGTTTTTATATATGCCTACATCCACCCCGTTTTTACCGCCGATGGAGGCATCTACCATAGCAAGTATTGACGTAGGTACAAAACCAAACTTTAAACCACGCATGTAAATGCCAGCCACATAACCCGCCATATCAGTTATTACACCACCGCCTACGCCAACTATGTACGATTTACGGTCCGCACCATAAGTAACCAGCTTTTCAACAATACTGTCAACAGTACCCTGGTGTTTGTGCTGCTCACCAGCGGGCACCACTATAGTCTTCCAATCCTTAAATTTTTTAGTGTTTTTTTCAAATACATTTTCATCGGTGATGATGAATGTATTTTCTTTTGAAACAAGCTTCTCCAGGTGTTCAAAAGCTGCATCGAAATAAAAGGTTGTAGTGGCAGTGCTAAAATTGAGTACCTTCTTTGTCATTATCAGTTGATTCTTAAACTACTCTCAATGTTGGTTTATCATCATCACTGTCATTATCGCCATCATACCCTTCCTCTAATCCAGATTCCTCAACAAGTTTGGCTATAACACCAGAAAGCGCCGCCTGCACCAATGGCAGCATCCAGTTAAACACTTCGGTTTCAGCAGCATAGTAATAGTAATAAATGGCTCTTTTTAAATCGCCATTGCGCAGGCTAAACAAAGTTTGTATAAGGCCAAATGTGTTTAAATCAAAATCTGCTAAATCCGTTTTTCCCGTAAACGCGGCGGCAAGTGTATCGCTGTTATATATGAAACTGAAAGCTGGCGCATACTCATCGTTTACAGCAGAGGCAAGCGCAAGCGTAAGGGAAGCCAAGGGGTAATCTGCGGAAAAGTTTTCCAAAATGGCTTTTGCAGCTTCTGTTATCGCAATATCCTGTATAAAAACCGCATTCTCAAAAATACTTGCTATTATAACCGGGTTGTTTTTGTGCTCTTCTATTTTGGCTAAGTAAAACACCCTGCTGCTTTCTGTAGCAAAAAGCTCCCCTTCTTGACTTGCATTTTGGAAAAAATCTACTATTTGCTGCTGCGCATTAACAGTTTCTTCAGCCTGTTCTTCCGTTATGCCAGACGTAAAATTTTCATTTTCATAAAAGGCAAGGTCCGGGTCTTCTTCCATATCCGGGTAATCGAATAAAGTACTGTCAATTTCTCTTGCGGCCCTTAACCCTGCTTCCGTTTGTATGGTAAGTACTTCATTAGCCATACGCCCCGAAATTTTTTCCTCATCAAGCAAATCGTCGGTATAAATAAACTGTGCCTGCAGCGGGGTTATTTCGCCCAAATCAAATTCATCCATGTCGTAGTAGGATGTATCTTCGTCTTCTCCTTCGCCATCGTCTTCTTCTTCACCCTCTTCATCCTCAAAGCTATCTTCTTCATCCTCCTCATCTTCAAAGTCAGCAGCTATGGTATAATAGTAGTTACCTTCCCCGGCATTCTTTTTAAGCTTTGCAAGGGCATCGCTAAACTGCCCGGCCTGTGCTACCATTAAATGTGGCTTATCATCCTGGCCAACCTCAATATCAATAAGTTCAATATCATCATTATCCTCTTCCAGAATAAACTTTGTTACAGCAAACTCAGGGTGAGGTTTTATATCAAAATCCATGGCAAAGTCGTGGCCAGCAAATATTATGTTGTGCAACAAGTTATATTCCGCCTGCTCAAACATTTTGTCAAAGTCATCGCCGAACCTTTCCTGCATTTCAGCCTCCGGCTCGTTAAAAAAATACAATGTATCTTTTACGCCCAGGCACAACAGGTCAATAAGATAAACCCCGGCAGTAATGTTACCATTTACATGGCGGCGCATTATGATAATCTGTGCCAGCTTACCTTCTTCCCAATCCTTATTTATAAAGCATTTGTAAATGGGCAAGGTTCGTGCCTTTGACTGAATATATTGCTTTGGCGAAAGTTGTGCCATAAAATTTCCTCCTCCCCTGCAAGAGATATTATTGTTTTTTACCCTACATAAACCAATCGCTGCTATTGTAATACAGCCTGCGGCAGCTATACCGCAGGCTGCTATACTACTTGCTTAGGAATTCAAAATCTTATTCTGATGGCTGATACTTTCCATATGCATGGCATCAAAATATTTGGTAATAAATTCCCTGCTAAGGCCAAGTTTATCGCCTTTTGCAAAAGACCTTTCCAAAATATCGTTCCAGCGGTTGGTTTGTAAAATGGTGATGTTGTTATCTTTTTTGTACTGGCCTATTTTTTCAGAAATCTTCATACGCTGGCCAAGTATCTGCATTAACTCGTCATCCAACTGGTCAATCTGCTGGCGCAGTTTTTCCAAAGCAGCATGGTATTCAGGAGATGCAACATCTTCCTTTCTCCATTTTATGCTGTCGAGCATTTCGGCCAAACGCTCAGGTGTAACCTGCTGTTTTGCATCGCTCCAGGCTTTGTCGGGGTCAATGTGGCTTTCAATAATCAAACCATCAAAGTCAAGGTCAATGGCTTTTTGGGCAACATCCTGTAAAATATCCCTGCGGCCACAAATGTGTGATGGGTCATTAATGATCATCATACCTGGGTTACGGCGCTTCATTTCAATAGCAAGGTGCCACATTGGCGCATTGCGGTATTCAGTATTACCGTAAGAGCTGAAACCACGGTGTATTAAACCTATTTGTTTGATGCCTGCTTTTGCTACACGCTCAACGGCGCCTATCCACAACTCCAGGTCGGGGTTGATGGGGTTTTTAATCAAAACCGGTACATCCACACCACGCAACGCGTCGGCTACTTCCTGCACGCTGAAGGGGTTAACGGTAGTACGGGCACCTATCCATAATACGTCAACATCAAAATGTAAAGCATCTTCCACTTGCTTAGCGGTTGCTACTTCTATTGCCCAAGGTGTACCTGTTACTTTTTTTGCACTTTGTAACCAGGGTAAGCCTTTGGTACCGATGCCCTCAAAGCTGCCTGGGCGTGTGCGTGGCTTCCAAATGCCAGCGCGCATAATATCAACCTTGCCTGTTTTCTTTAAACGTACGGCGGTTTCCATTACCTGTTCTTCGGTCTCTGCACTACACGGACCTGCGATAATCAACGGACGTTTATTCCATTTTTCCTGCACCAGTTCTTTGGCGCTCAATGTTTCAGTTGCCTGCATAATAAGTACCCTCCAAACCTCCCGTTAGGGAAGCATTTCATATGGTTTTTGACCAGGATTTACCAGATTTAACTTATGATCCTGTTGTTTATGAATTAGGGCTGCCAGTTTTAACTGGCTACCCTGTTTTATACTGAATATTTTGATTATCAGCCTGTACTTACAAATTTTATTAGCTGACAACCTGAATTTTACAAAAAGCGCCATCGAAAAAAACACTTACGTAAACGTTTGTTTCAGCGCAATGCGTTTTTTCAAATTTTGATACTAACGGCTGTTAGCATCATTCATCCTTATCCTTCTGCCCTTATAGTTTTTACCATCTATCGAACGTATCATTTGGTTGGCTACGCTGCTGTCTACTTCCACCCAACTGTTCATTTCCTTCATGTCTATACGGCCAAGCACATCCTTTTTAAGGTCGCTCATATCCAATATAAACTGTAAAAAACTGGCTTTATAAAACCCGTCTTTAGTACCCAGGTTTACAAAAAGGCGTTTGTAATCTCCGCCACCGGCATTAAAATCTCGGCCCCTCTCCCTTTGCCCATCACGGGGTGTGCTGCCAGCATCACGTCTTCTTCCCAAATCCTTTGCGCCGCTGTTATCCCGCCTGTCGCGCTTTTCTTCACGAATGTTAAGGTCGCCGGCATTTTCGTAATATTTTAAAAACCTGTCAAACTCACTGGCTGCCACACGTTTTAAAATCTCTTCCTTGCTTATATCGGCAAATTTCTCCTGTATCATTGGCACATAGCTTTCGTAGTCGCCATGGCTAATATCAGTCTGCAGTAATTTTTCCATAAAGAAGAAAAATTGCTTTCTGCACACATCCTTACCAGAAGGAATTTCAAACTTATGAAACGGCTGCTGAACCATTCTTTCAATCTGTCTCAGCTTAAACATTTCGCGGCTATGTACAATACTCATACAAATACCTGTACTGCCCGCGCGGCCTGTACGGCCGCTGCGGTGTGTGTAAACCTCAACATCATCGGGCAGCTCGTAGTTAATTACGTGCGTTATTTCCTTTACATCTATACCACGTGCAGCTACATCGGTAGCAATAAGCAGCTGCAGGCTTTTATCCCTAAACTGGCCCATTACTTTATCGCGCTGCTGCTGTGTAAGGTCTCCGTGCAGTGCATCAATATCGTAACCTTCGCGGGTAAGTTTTTCAGCAATATCCTGCGCATCAATTTTGGTGCGTGTAAAAATAATGCCGTAAATACCCGGGTTAAAATCTATCAACCTTTTTAAGGCTTCGTAACGGTGCTGTGCAGATGTTACAAAATATTGGTGGTCAATATTTTTGTTACCAGTGTTTACTTTACCCACTGTTACTTCAACAGGCTCCTTCATGTAACGCTTACTAACCTTGCGTATTTCGGGCGGCATAGTTGCGCTAAACAACCAAGTGCTTTCGCGTTTTGGGGTGTTTTGTAAAATAAACTCAATGTCGTCCTGAAAGCCCATGTTCAGCATTTCATCGGCCTCATCCAGCACCACATACTTTATTTCGTCAAGGTTAATGGCTTTACGTTCAATAAGGTCAATTAACCTGCCTGGTGTAGCCACTACAATTTGCACACCACGCTTTAAATCCCTTATTTGTGCGCCAATGCTTGCACCGCCATATACGGCAACTACATGCACCCCGCGTATATGTTTTTTAAACAGTTCTACTTCGTTTACTATCTGCATGCATAGCTCCCTTGTTGGGCAAACCACCAATGCCTGAGGATGCTTTTGCTCCTCATCAATAACCTGCAGCAGCGGTAAACCAAATGCTGCAGTTTTGCCCGTACCTGTTTGCGCAAGGCCAATAAAGTCCTTGGTGCCGCTTAATAAAACAGGAATGCCCTTTTCCTGTATCTCTGTTGGAGACACAAAACCCAGCTCGGTGGTAGCCTTTACCAACCGCTCATCCAATCCCAAATCTTCAAATGTTGTCATTCTGTACACTAATTTTGCCGCAAAGGTAACCAGTCTTCACCACGATTTACGCTATTTTACTTATTATTCTGATTACTAACTGCGATTTACTTCTTCAAAACCATTATTTAACCTGCTTTGCTTACAATTTTCCCTTTGCCTTTAACAAAGGGCTGATTATTTATCAAGCACTTTTCTTATTTTATTGGCATTTTCCATCAACTCGTATAAATATTCCATGTTTTCTTTCTCCAGGCATGCCTTAAACTTGCGTAACTGGGTAATATGTTCGTTTAAAACATCAAGCACATTATCCCTGTTCTGCATAAAAATGGGCGCCCACATGGCGGGGCTGCTTTTTGCAAGGCGCACTGTACTTTCAAAACCACCACTGGCAAGTTCAAAAATGGTATTCTCTTCTTTTTCTTTTTCCAGTACAGTATTGGCCAAAGCAAAAGATGTTATATGCGATATATGGCTTACGTAAGCGGTGTGTACATCGTGGTTTAAGGCATCCATGTAAACAATGTTCATACCCAGCTCACGATAGATACGTTCTAAAAAAGCAACAGCTTCGGGGGCCGACTTTTCCTTTTCACTAATTACACAGGCACGGCCAACAAACGCATTTTTTACAGCAGCATCAGGCCCGCTGTATTCGGTACCCCACATTGGGTGTGTTGCCACAAAGCGTCTGCGCTTAGGGTGATCTTTCAGTGCATCGCACAAAGCAAACTTTGTACTGCCCGCATCGGCCACTATCTGCTTATCAGTAATTATATCCATTATTTTTTTCATAATGGGTATAGTTGAATCTACCGGTATGGCCACATAAATAAGGTCGCTTTTTTTAACCGCTTCCTCTAACGGCAGGGCCTCATCAATCAACCCCAGTTCTATGGCTTTTTGCTGGCTGGCTTCTGTCCGGCTAACACCTATAACATGTTTAGCCCAGCCCTTATCTTTTAATGCCAGTGCAAACGAGCGGCTTATTAAGCCCACACCTACAATACAAAGTGTAAAACCATTGCTTTCAGCATTTGCCCCGTTGTTGAAGGGGGATGTTAATTCCGCGCTGTTGTTGCCCTTATCCATATTTCAAACTTTATTTTTACTGTTGAAACTTACAGAACCTATTTATTTTTTATGGCTGTTGCTTTTATACGGTTAATTGCTTCTTCAAACCGCTCAACGCTGCCACAAAGGCTAACACGTATATACACATTGCCAGCACTGCCAAAAATGCCACCTGGTGTTATAAATACATTGCTGTTATACAAAACATCATCGCTTACCGCATATCCATCTTTATAACCTGCGGGTATTTTTGCCCACATAAACATACCTGCCTGTTGTTTTGAATAATCGCAACCCAACAAATCAAGCAACTGGTACACTTTTTCGCGCCTGGCACGGTATACATCGTTAACGCTGTTATACCAGTCTTTACCAAGGCTCAAAGCCTTTGCGGCTGCGAGCTGCAGGGGTAAAAACATGCCACTGTCCATAT
>CAZRDD010000121.1:10669-11950 GCA_964598675.1 uncultured Parafilimonas sp. | reverse complement strand
GCATCGTGCATAAGGGCCTGCGATTTTGATGGGGATGGCAAAACCGATGTTTTTATTGGTGCACGCAGTGTGCCGGATGCTTATGGTAAAACCCCGCGTAGTATAATACTACACAACAATGGCAATGGCGCTTTTACTGATATTACCAACGATGTTGCCCCGGCCCTGGCTGGTATTGGTATGGTAACAGATGCACAGTGGGTAGATGTGGATGGCGATGGTAAAAAAGAGTTGATTGTGGTGGGCGACTGGATGGGCGTGAATATTTTTAAATACCAAAACGGTAAGCTGGGGTTGTTTAACGAAATATCTAACTCAGCCGGATGGTGGAACTGTATAACAGCCGCCGATGTTGATGGTGATGGGGATATGGATTTTGTTGCAGGCAACTATGGGCTTAATTCAAAACTGCGTGCCGATAAAGACCACCCGGCCCATTTGTACGAAGGCGATTTTGATAAAAACGGCCAGGATGAATGTATACCAACGTATTACAAAGCCGATGGTAAAGCATACCCATATTACCTGCGCAGCGAAGTGGTAGGGCAGATGCCAGTGCTTAAAAAGAAATTTTTAAGATATGATGCCTATGCTGGTAAAGGGATAGAGGGCATATTTACAGAGGATGAATTAAAAGATGCACACGTACTTACTGCCGGGCAGCCGCAAACATGTGTTTTTTATAACGACGGAAAAGGTAATTTTACCGCAGCCCCATTACCGCAGCGCGCGCAGTTTGCACCCGTTTTCGGTATTTTAGTAACCGACCTTAATGGCGATGGTATTAAAGATATTTTTCTGGGGGGTAATTTTTATGGCTTGAAACCAGAAGTGGGGCGCTTAGATGCCAGTTATGGTGTAACATACCTGGGTACAAAAGGTAAAGGGTATAATTATGTTGAGCCGCTTGCCAGTGGTTTGTTTGTTAAAGGAGAAGTGCGGGATGCGAAGGAAATAAATACCAAAAATGGCAAACTTATTCTGGTGGCACGAAACAATGATGCATTGCAGGTTTTTGGCAAAGCTGGTAAAAAATAAAAGGGCTAACTTTTGCATAAACAGTTAATTAAAGAAAAGTATTGGTGTTATAAACCTAATAAAGCTGGCATGCCATACGCCTGTATTTTGCCACTGCTTTTTTTATGGGCAGCATGTGGTAACAAGCAAATGCCACTGTTACAGCAAATGCCTTCGCAAAAAACAAACATTCATTTTGTAAACGAGCCTGCAACCGGCGATTCGCTTAACATACTGGACTACCTGTATTACTACAACGGGGGT
>CAZRDD010000121.1:5763-10659 GCA_964598675.1 uncultured Parafilimonas sp. | reverse complement strand
GTTGCAGTGGGTGACATTAATAACGATGGCCTGCCCGATGTTTATTTTACCAGTAACAGCAAAGGCCACAACAAACTTTACCTTAATAAGGGTGGGTTTGTGTTTGAAGATATTACTGCAAAGGCTGGCGTACAGGGCAGTGCCGACTGGTGTACGGGTGTTACGATGGCCGATGTAAATGGCGATGGCCTGCTGGATATTTATGTTTGCGCCGTAAGCGGCAAACTTGGCCTTAAAGGCCACAATGAACTTTACATAAACAATGGCAGGCTTGGCTTTACGGAGAGCGCAGCTGCTTGGGGCCTCAATTTTTCGGGCTACTCAACACAAGCAGCCTTTTTTGATTATGATAACGATGGCGACCTTGATTGCTTTTTGCTAAACCAAAGCATGCACTCCATTGAAACGCTGGGCGATACCTCGCTGCGTAAAAAATTCAGCCCTGTATCCGGTGGCCGTTTGTACCGTAACAACCTGCACAGTAAAAAAGGGATTGATACAGCCTCAAGCTTTACTGATGTTACTGCTGGTTCCGGTATTTACAGCAGCGCTTTATGCTATGGGCTTGGTTTGGCTGTTGCCGATATAAATAACGATGGGTGGGAGGATATTTACGTTGGTAACGATTTTCATGAAAATGATTATTACTACGTAAACAACCACGATGGTACGTTTACTGAGAGTGGTGCAAAACACTTTAACCACTATTCCCGGTTTAGCATGGGCAATGATATTGCCGATTTTAACAACGATGGCCAGCCCGATATTGTAACGGCGGATATGCTGCCACCCGATGAAAAAACATTAAAAAGTTACGGCAGTGATGAGCACAGCGATATATACAGGTACAAAATTGTACAGAACGGTTTTCAGCAGCAGTTTTCGCGGAACAACCTGCACCAAAACCTGGGTAACGGGGAAGCTTTTAGTGATGTAGCCCTGATGAATGGTGTTGCAGCAACCGACTGGAGCTGGAGCCCATTGTTTGCAGATTTTGATAATGATGGCGTGAAGGACCTTTTCATTTCCAACGGTATTCCCAAGCGCATGATGGACCTTGATTATATCAAGTTTATATCCTCCTCCGAAATTCAAAAAACAATAGCCACTACTAAAAAATTTGATAAGGATATACTGGATAAAATCCCTTCAGGCAAAGTGCATAACTATCTTTTTAAAGGCAATGCCGGTGCCGCTTTTACTGATATGAGCAGCCAATGGGGGCTATCACTTGCAACGTACTCCTCTGGTGCAGCGTATGCCGATTTTGATAACGACGGAAGGCTTGACCTTGTAGTGAACAACATGTACGATGAGGCTGGCATTTATCGCAATGTTGGTAATCAAAATCATTACCTCTCCATTAAATGTGCAGGTTTGCCTGGCAACAATTTTGGTATAGGCACCAAGGTGTATGTTTTTAACAACGGCGTAATGCAATACCAGCAACTAATGCTTACCCGTGGCTTTCAATCGTCAACCGAGCCGCTGCTTAATTTTGGCCTTGGCACTGCGGTAACTGCAGACAGCGTGTTGGTTGTGTGGCCCAATCAGTCTTTTCAATTGCTTACAAATGTTAAGGCTGATAAACAGCTTCTTGTATCACAACGGGATGCTGGCAGTGTATTTAACCGGGAGCAATTTTTTCCCCAACCCAAAAAAATATTCCAGGATATAACGGCTTCAGTAGGCTTGTCGTGGAAACACCAGGAGAATTATTATACCGATTTTAACGATCAGTATCTTATACCTCACACGCTTTCAACCGCAGGCCCCAGGCTGGCTGTAGCCGATGTAAACGGCGATGGGCTGGAAGATATTTATGTATGTGGTGCAAAATTTCAGCCGGGCGCATTGTTTATACAAAACGCAGCCGGGCATTTTACACAAATGGATGCGCCTGCTTTTAAGCAAGACAGTGTTTTTGAAGATGCAGATGCATTGTTTTTTGATGCCAACAACGATGGCCACCCAGACTTGTATGTTGTTAGTGGAGGTAATGAGTATATAGGCAACGCCCCACAACTTACTGACAGGCTTTACATAAACAATGGCCATGGGGGCTTTGTTAAATCGGCTGGCTTGCCTGCGTTGTACGAGAACAAAGCTGTTGTTTGTGCGGCGGATGTGGATCATGATGGCGACCTTGACCTTTTTGTTGGGGGCAGGGCTGTTTCAGGGGCCTATGGGCTTACGCCACAATCATATATTTTAATAAACGATGGAAAAGGAAATTTCTCCGTTGCGGCTGATGATGTGGCACCGGGTTTAAAAAATATTGGATTGGTTACCTCGGCAGCGTGGGCCGACCTTGACAAAGATGGCTGGCCCGACCTTGTTGTGGCTGGCGAGTGGATGCCGGTTACCACTTTTAAAAACGCTAAGGGCAGGCTGGTTAAACAAAGCGACAAGGCCGCACCTGCCGGTTTGTGGCAAAGTGTTTATGCAACTGATATTGATGGCGATGGAAACGTTGATATTGTAGCCGGAAATTATGGTACAAACTCAAAGCTGCATGCATCAGCCGACGATCCTTTAAGGTTGTACGTAAAAGATATGGATAATAATGGCAGGCTTGATCAGTTGCTTACAACCTCTGTAAATGGAAAGGAATTTACTTTTTTGGGTAAGGATGAAATTGAGCGAGAACTTCCTTCTATAAAAAAAGAATACTTAAAGTACAACGATTTTGCTGGTAAAACGGTACAGGAGGTGTTTGGCAGTATGCTTAATGGTGCTGCTGTATTAAGCGCCGAAACACTTGAAAGTGTATTGCTTAAAAATGACGGGAAGGGCAATTTTACACCAATACAACTTCCGCGGGAAGTACAGCAGTCTGTAATGTTTGCCTGGTATAACAGCAGGCAGGGGCTGCTTGGTGCCGGTAACCTTTACGGAGTTTTACCTTACGAGGGGCGGTACGATGCCAGTTTTGGCAACACAATTATACAGGGCTTAAAAAATAGTAGTTTAAAATGGCTGTCGCCCGTTAACAGCGGCTTTTTTGTAAAGGGCGAGGTTAGAGATATTAAACCCATAAAACTGGCGGGCTATACCAATGCCTTTGTTGTGGCTGTTAACAATGCACCGCTTTACTTTTTTGCTTATTAAAATACAGGGTAGTATACTTTAATACTAACCTGCGTGCTGTCGCTTTCAGGTACTTTGTTATCAATATACTTCTCAAAGCTTGATGCTGCCTTTTGCATAAACTTATCCTTTATATACCTGTTCATTGCACTGTAAAGATTTTTAAGTCCGCTATACGGGCCGCTGTAATACCCAACAAGCATGCGGCCTTTAGGCATTTGCATGCACGTTATGTTGTTTGCTGGCGGCGCAATTTTATTAACAGCAATACCCGTCATTACATCAATGGAGTCTTTACCATAAGGTTGTAAATGTGCTATGGGTGGTTGCTGTATTTGTAAATGGTTACTTTGTATATAGGCGCGTATGGCATTGTGCATTTTGTTAAGTTCTTCTGCTCTTTTATTTGCCGGTATTTTTTTATGCATGGTAACAACATTGGTATCGGTTACACCTGTTGTATCAAGCGGAAAGCCATAATACGCAGAAGGCGTTTCTATAAATTTTTTAAGGCTGTCTGCATATTGAAATGCAGGTGTGTTGCCAGATGACGGTGCCAGTATATCAAGCAGAAGGCTTCGTTGCGCTGTAACAATAACCCTGCTGGTATCATCGTGCAGCGATGAGGTAACTGTATAGTTGTAATGGTTGTTCCCGGTTTCGGTAATATCAAAGCTTGCCCCGTGTACAGCCACCGCAACTGAGTATGTAGCAGTTTGTATGGTAAAGCTGTTTGCTTCTGTTTTTTTAATAACACTACAGCCAGAGGTATCTTGCACACAGGCTGTTTTAAGCAATGGGTGCCATTTTTTCCATTCATCAGGATTGCTTATTTCCCGCACGGTATTTATAATGGAAGCTTTAACAATCACCTCTTTTTGGCTTACTGTAGGTATAAAGTATATAACAGTTAAAGCAACAGCAATAATTACGATGGCAGCAAATGCAATTCTTTTATTCATATCGGTTAGTGCCTAAGTTCTGCGGGCAGTTTGTGGGCCCTGTTAATTGTATTTTCGTGTTGTCAAAAGTAGTCCAGTTTTAGGTTTCGTCAATGCAATACAGCCTGTTAAAAATGTATAACAATTGTTGGTGTGTTTAGCCCGTAATACTGTAAATTGCTGCCAGCATATTTTTGCTTTGTTCGCATATTGCCAAATGAAATGATATGAGAAAAATTATACTTGCCATTACAGCATTCTGCTGTGGTTTTAACACTATTATAGCACAATCAAATACAGATGTGTGGACGATTAAAGCCACCAATATTGACCCCTATAATTACTATGGCGTTACCGTAGCCAATGGTATGGTAGGCATTGTTTCTTCTACACAACCTTTTAAAGTAAAGGATATAGTGCTTAATGGCGCTTTTGACCTTTATGGCCGTGGCCGGGTTAGCAACATACTTAAAACATTTAATTTTTTAAATATGTACCTGGAGGTAGATGGGGCCAGGATTGAAAACTTTAACCAGGTACAGCATTTTACGCAGGTGCTTGATATGAAGCACGCCAACCTTACCAACAGTTTTGATTATGGCGATAAGGCATCAGTAAGTTACACCTACTACTCACTGCGCCACCTGCCGTACACCGCTTTGGTAGATGTTACGGTTACAGCAAAAACAGATATAGATATTACGCCAGCCAGTGTAATGGAAGCACCGGATATGCTTAAAGATGTTCAGAATTATTACAATGAAATTGACAGGCCGCATGTGCGTATTTCGTTGCTTACATCCACCGCTAAAAGCCCTACGGGCAAATTGCTGATGGCTGCATCAAACAGTTTTTTGTTTGATGA
>CAZRDD010000121.1:0-5753 GCA_964598675.1 uncultured Parafilimonas sp. | reverse complement strand
TCCGTAATACACGAAATGTGGGATAATAATATGCACCTGCTTAAGTTTAAAAAACACCTTAAAGCAGGCCAGGTATATCATTTTGCGGTAACTGGTTCAGCCATTACATCGGCACACGATGACGACCCGCTTAACGAGGCGGAGCGCCTTACCATTTTTGCAGCCCTGGAAGGGCGTAACCGGCTGGTGCAGTTTCATAACAATGCCTGGGATTCTTTGTGGAAAAGCGATATTATTATTGAAGGGGATGATGCTTCCGCCCGCGATGTACACAGCATGATGTATCACCTGTATTCTTTCGTGCGGGAAGGCACCGCCTACAGCCTCTCACCAATGGGGCTTAGTGGCCTGGGGTATAATGGCCATGCGTTTTGGGATACTGAGTTGTGGATGTACCCATCGCTGCTGGTGCTTAAACCAGATATTGCTCGCTCGTTGCTGGAGTACCGGTACCAAAGGCTTGAAACTGCGAGGCACAATGCTTTTAGCCACGGATACAAAGGGGCGATGTTCCCCTGGGAGAGTGCCGCCAGTGGAAACGAAGAAACACCTGTATGGGCTTTAAGTGGGCCTTTTGAACACCATATTACCGCAGATATTGCCATAGCCGCCTGGAATTATTATTGCGTAACGCAAGATAAAAGCTGGCTGCGGGAAAAAGGCTGGCCTCTGCTAAAAGAAACAGCAGACTTTTGGGCAAGCCGTGTTGAGCGAAACGGCCCAAGCCACTACGATATTAAGAATGTTGTTGCTGCGGATGAGTGGGCAGAAAATATTGACAATAATGCCTTTACCAATGCTGCGGCAAAAGCAAACCTGCAATACGCTGCAAAAGCGGCGGTTATATTGGGCATAGCCCCCAATGCTGATTGGGCCAATGTTGCAGCCAACATACCCATTTTAAAATTTGATGATGGCGTAACCAAAGAGCATGCAAGTTATAACGGCGAAAAAATAAAACAGGCAGATGTAAACCTGCTGGCCTACCCGCTGCACGAAGTAACCGACCCCGTTGCCATTAAAAAGGACCTTGATTATTACGAACCCCGTGTAGGCGAAGGCCCTGCCATGACGCATGCTATTTTTGCCATATTGTATGCAAGGCTGGGCCTGCCAGACCAGGGCTTTAAATCTTTTCATGGTGGGTACACGCCTAACATGCGCCCGCCGTTTGGTGTGCTGGCCGAAACGGCTACCGGTAATAATCCCTACTTTTCAACAGGGGCTGGCGGTATGCTGCAGGCAGTGCTTAACGGGTTTGGCGGGTTAGAAATTACCCCGGCAGGCATTACACAGTTAAGAGTTAAACTCCCTTCTAACTGGAGGAGCCTTACTATTACCGGTGTTGGGGTGGACAGAAAAACATTTACCGTTAAGTAGAGAGAATGGTTTGTTTAATGTTGCAATGCGCCAGCTGCCCGCATTAGGTAAACCGCAATTTTGTGTTTTACTCCTTAAAAAACTCGCCAAAACGTGTAAATGCTATACAAGCTTTTGCGGTATTATCAGCTTGGGTTAAAATGGAATAATCGTTTTCAGGCAAATGTTACGGCCCATATCGTATATGCCTGTACGCCCGTTTGGCGATTTAATGTAGTACTCAAAATATTGCAGCCTGCTAAGGTGCGATTGCCATGCTATATTAAACAGGTTATTTACCGCCAGTTGCAGTTGTACAATCTGGTTTTTCCCCAACTGCAAATGCGTGCTGGCTTCAATGTTTACCAGGGCATAGCCAGGGGTGGATGTTTCTGTGCCGTATAAGCCCAAATATTTGTTTTGGGTTGCATTAATGTCAGCCTCCGCTTTTACTGTTAAAGCCTTCAATAGCTTTATGCCCGTTTTTACATCATACGCTATACTGGTAAATAACCTTGCGGGTGGAATAAAAGGCAGGTATCTTCCATTTACGCCTGCATGTTTAAATATTGGGTTAAGGTTAAAGCCTTCAACAAAAGCAAACGATGTGGTAAAATGAAAGGCTTTTAAATGTTCGGGGTTAATTAAAAGTGTTGCATCCATCCCATACAAATGCGCATTTGTTTGCTGAAATTGAAATGTTTTGTTACCGGGTATGATAACCACCGGGTTGCCGTTTGCATCAACATCCTGCGCTTCGTAAATAAAGTGCTGAATGTTGTTGTTGAAAGCAGTTAAGCTGAACGACACGTTTTTAAAATCGCCCAGTATACCAATATCCTCCTGCAGGCTAAACTCTGGCACAAAATTCAGGTTTCCTATATACACAATATGGGCACCCGGGTCTAAACCGTTTGAAGCAATTTCTGTAATGTTTGGGCTTCGGTATCCCCTGCCAATATTAAATTTTAGGCCAATGCTGCTGTTAATTTGATAAGTAAGGCCAATGCTGCCCGAAAAACCGCGAAAGTAAAGGGTAAAGGGGCTGAATTGTTTTATTGCGCCAGCAGTATCTGGTTCGCCAACCTTAGTAAAAAATCCGGTAGCAGGGTTTGTCCTAATATACATTTCGTGGCCGTTTTCAGTGCGGTGGTCAAATCTTATGCCGCCCGCTATTGTCCAGTTTTTATATTTCCATTTGGCAAAACCATATACGCCAGCATCAGCCAGGGTGTAGTCTGGTATGGGGAAGCTGGTAGCCTGGCTGTTATGGTTGTACTGGTACATGCCAGTAACACCTGCCGACGATTCGATATGTAAAAATACCGGGGCATTATAACGCAGGCTGTAGTTAATAGTGTTAAGCACTATATACTCCCCGGCCTGCTGTGCGCTGGTCGGGTGGTTAAATTCCCTGCGTATGTTTTGTTCAAAACCTGCAAACAGTTTCAGGTCACCCTGGCCAAGCCGGTAAAAATGATCGGTGTAAAGCCTGTAATCCTGTATACGTTGGTGCAACGGGCTTAGTGTATAGCTGTTAAGGGTATTAATGTTTACTATTGGCCGGGCTTTTATATTATCAATCAACGGTTGTATGGTATTCTCACCAGCGCTTTCAAACACCTGTTTTGTAAACTGCCGTGTCAGCGAGTCGCGGCTGCCATCGGGTATGCCTTGTGTGTTATCATAAAAAGTGGCATTTAGGGTGGAATAGCCTGTTTTGCTGTTGTGCCTTATAAAAACCGATGCGTTCTTCATAGTAAAACCAGTGTTGTAAACCCTGCCGTCTATGGGGTTGGTATAGTTTTTTGCCACTCTTTGCGATGCGGTTAGTAACCAGTTCCAGTTCTTCTGGCCGTATTCAAGCCGTAGGCTGTTGCCAATCAGCCCATTGTTTGTTTGGTACTCCGATAAATATTTGCCATGCAGTTTTTTATCTGTTTTATGTGCTGTGGCCGAAAACAGGCTTAATACACCTGCTATCGCATCGGAGCCGTACATTAAGCTGGCAGGCCCCTTTATCACCTCGGCCTTTTCAATTATATAGTCATCAACCGGTACGCCATGTTCATCGCCCCACTGCTGTGTTTCAACTCTCATCCCATCATAAAGGGTCAGTACCCTGTTGTAACCAAGCCCGTTAATAAAAGGCTTCGATACGTTAGGGCCTGTTTTTACAGTAGTAAAGCCCGGTGCGTTTTTGGCAATCGCGTCAATAATATTGTTTTCCGCAGATTGCTCTATTTGTTTTAGTGGTATGCTTTGCAGCGCAAGCGGGTTCTCTTTTATTCTTGTTGCCTTAGAGGAACCACTAACAACAACATCGTTTAAAATGCCCGTCTCCGGTAACAATTTAAAGGAGTAAGTATTTTGATGACTGTTTAGTTCAACCGTATCTGTTGCATAACCTGCCGAGGACAGAATTATTAAAAGGGTTTCGGCTTGCCGCGGTATATAAACCGTAAAACTACCGTTGGCGCCGGCGATTGTTGAAATGTTGGTGTTAATAACCTTTACGCTGCAAAAGGAAACAGGCAGGTTGGTTAAAGCATCGGTAACAGTTACCTTAATACCAATTGGTTGGGCTGCTGTTATGTTACTTAGCAGTAATAACAATGAGGTTTTTATGTATGTAATACCGTTTTTCATAAGTTTGTTTGTGGTGTAAAAATATTAAGTTAGATTAATCTAACAAATAAATTTTGTAAAATAATTATGTGAGTTTGGCTTAGGTAATTTTTTAAATTAGTTTTGAAAGATGAACTCGTTTACAGAAGAAAACTACCTGAAGGCGCTGTTTAATATTGCCAACAGCAGTGGAGAAGTGAATGTGAATGAACTATCGAAACACCTTGACATAAAGATGCCTACTGTAACCAGCATGATGAAAAAACTTGCTGAAAAAAAGCTTGTACACTACGAAAGCTATAAGCCTCTTAAACTTACAGAGAAAGGTAAAAAAGAAGCAGGGCTGGTAATACGGAAGCACCGCCTTACCGAAATGTTTCTGTTGGAAAAAATGGGTTTTGGCTGGGAAGAAGTGCATGTAATTGCTGAACAGATTGAACATATACATTCGCCAGAATTTTTTGAAAGAATGGATTCCATGCTGGGGTACCCTAAAGTAGACCCGCATGGTTCGCCAATACCAGACAGAAATGGTGAAATTGTTTGGAGAGAATACCAGAAGCTGAGCAACTGTGTGGCAGGTGAAACAGTAAAGCTGTCGGCAGTAATAAATACATCTACGGAATTTTTGAAGTTTTTAAACAGCCGCGAAATGGTTTTGGGCCTCAGTATTAAAATAAAATCGGTTGAAGCTTTCGATGGGTCAATGGTAATTAGCTATGGCAAACACAGCTCCGAAACACTAAGCCATATTGTTTGCGACAGGTTGCTGGTTGAAAAAAGCCAACTGGCATAGGGCGGATGAGTGCCCTAAAGGTTACTGCCACAAGCAGGCAGGGCAGACAATAGCGATTAGTTTTGTTTAAGTAAATGCTTGAATTGTGAAAAAAATATGAAATGTTAAAAAAAATTCTTATTGTTGTATCCTCAAACAGTGAAAAAATTAGCTGCCATACTACTCCTTGCATTATTCCTGTTTAATATAATAGGCTACAGAATAATGTTCTACTTCGTTCAGAAGCAGGATGATATTGCATTTGAAACTTCGCTGGATAAGGCCGAATACAATGAAGATGAATTAGTTACCATAAAAGTGCCATTGTCGCTGCCGTATCAGACCAACTGGAAAGAGTTTGAAAGGGTAGACGGGGAAATAACCTTTGATGGTAAAATATACAAATACGTAAAGCGCAAGGTGCAGGATGGCCAGTTGGTGTTGATGTGCCTGCCGGATGAGCATAAAATGCGCCTGCAAACCGCCAGGGATGATTTTTTTAAGCTTGCCAGCGACCTTACTTCAAACGGAGCCCCAAAAAAATCGGGTAGTACCATTGCATGGCAAAATGTATTGAGCGATTTTGAAAAGCAGCAGGACCAATGGTCATCTGCAGCAATCATTTTTAAAGCAGTTTATCAAATACCCGCAGACGTATCTGCGTATACCAATCAATTTCACTCTTCTCCCGAGCAGCCTCCCGAATGCTGAACTGCTTTGAGATAGCAGTTTTTTAGCAATTACAGTTAAAATATACCGCACTCGTTATGCGGAGGCTTTACTATATACCTGGCAGCAAGTATTTATTTCGCATTTTTTTGTAACCCTTTTTTAGGTAAACCAGCAAGGCAAAATGGATGTATTTTGCGTATGCATATTTACATAGTACCGGCGAAATAAGATGTGCTTGTTGTTTAGAAAATCAAACATTAGAAGATGAAGAAGTTATTAATAGCATCAGCAGCTATATGTGCAATGGTAGTGTCATGCA